>JAUYTF010000210.1 GCA_030695285.1 Eubacteriales bacterium
GGACGCGATGCGCATCGACACCAGTGAGATGACCATCGAAGAGTCGCTCAACCTGCTGCTCAGCGCGATCGTTGAAAAACAGGATCGCTAGCAGGCTGCGTCACCAGACACAACACCGATTCATCAAAACGATGAGGGAGCGATTCAACCATGCTCTACATTCTGATCAAATATCTGCTCTCGCCGTTCTTCTGGCTGATCTACCGTCCGAAGATCATCAACCTCGGCCGGCTTTTCTTCCGTGGACGCGGCATTCTGATTTCTAATCATTTTTCGCTGGGCGATCCGATTCGCCTTGCTATGGTGGCTCCGCGACCGATCTATTTTATGGCAAAGCAGGAACTCTTTGATTCCCCGATCAAGCGCTTTTTTCTCAAGGGGCTGCTCGCGTTCCCGGTTTACCGGAAGCAGGCGGACATGCTCTCGCTCAAGCAAGCGATGGGCGTGCTGGAGAAGAATCACATATTCGGCATATTCCCTGAAGGCAGGCGCTCGATGACAGGCGAGCTGGATTCGTTTGAAAAGGGAGCGGCGTTTCTTGCGCTGCGCTGCAATTCGCGCATCATACCCATCTATGCAGATCCGGACTGGAAGAAACGCGGGCGCGTTCGCATGATCGTCGGCGAACCGATCGACCCGAACGATGTGTCCAAGCGGTTTGCAGGGCGCGGGGTGGACGCGGTCACGGACGCGATCCGCGACAGCCTGCAGTATCTGAAAAACGAGCTCGAGCTTATACAGTAGCCATGGAGCAGGTAAACGCATGAGAATACTACTGGCAAAAAACAGCGGGTTTTGCTTCGGGGTGCGCCGCGCGGTCGAGATGGCCGAGCAGTGCGCGGCGGAGGGGAAAACCGTCTATACCTACGGCAACATCATTCACAACGACAGCGTGGTGCGCGAGCTCGCCGAAAACGGCGTACACTCCATAGAAAACTTGGAAAGCCTGAGCACCGGAGACACGTTGATCATCCGCGCGCACGGCGCACCGCCCGCGGTCTATGAGGCGTGCGAAGCGCGCAGCATTCATTTGATCGACGCAACGTGCCCGTATGTCAAGCGCATTCATAAGATCGCCCAGAAAGCTGCAGAAGAGGGAAACACCGTGCTCATCGCTGGCAAAGCGAATCACCCGGAGGTGGTCGGCATCCGCGGCTGGGCGGGGGACAACGCCTTTGTGCTGGAATCCGAGGCCGATGTCGCAGGATTGCCAGCCTTAGCAAAAGCGGTCCTCGTAGCGCAGACGACGCTGCCGGAAGAGACGTTTTCTGCCATCGAGCGTGCAATTGAATCGCGCATCGATCGCCCGATGGAATTGCAGATTTGCAACACCATCTGCGACACAACGCGGGATCGCCAGAGCGAAGCGGAGGAGATTTCCCGCCGTAGCACGCGCATGCTTGTGCTCGGTTCTAAATCCAGCGCAAACACGCAAGAGCTAGTTAAAATATGCAAAAAACACTGCAAAAATACAGAAAACATCGATGCTTGCGACAAACTTTTGCTTGATAAATTGCCATCCGATGATATAATAGGTATTGTTGCGGGCGCATCGACGCCGGATCGGATGATTAGGGAGGTACTACAAGTAATGAGCGAACAGGAAAAAACGACGATCGAGACCATTGAAGCGGAAGCTCCCGCCGAGGAAGTCGTCGTACTCCAGGTAACCGAAGAAGTCGAGGCGGTTGTGGAAGCGCCCGAAGCCACAGCGCAGACGAAGAGCGAACCCAAGCCGGAACAAGAAGACAGCTCCGACTTTGCATCCGCGTTTGAAAAGACCATGACGCGTATACGTAACGGCCAGGTGCTCGAAGGAACGGTCATTTCCGTCGTAGACGGCGAAGTGTTCGTCAACGTCGGCTACAAATCGGATGGCGTGATTCCCGTTGGCGAGCTTTCCAGCGACTCGGACGTGAAAGCCGAAGACCTGTTTAAAGAAGGCGATACCATCGAAGTCGAAGTCACCAAGGTGAACGACGGAGACGGCAACGTGCTCCTCTCCCGCAAGAATGTCGAAAGTAAAAAGCTCTGGGATGAACTGCTCAGCCAGGAAAACATCGAGGAGAATATCTTTGAAGCGGTCGGAAAAGAAGTCGTCAAAGGCGGCTTGATTGCGGACATCAGTGGCATTCGCGCATTCGTTCCTGCATCCCAGGTTTCCACGAAGTATATTGAGAACCTCAACGAGTTCGTCGGCATGCCCATGCGGCTCAAGGTTCTGGAAGTAGATCGTCAGAGAAAACGCATCGTTGCGTCTCAAAAGCAGGTTCTCCTCGCAGAGGCGGCTGCCGAAAGACGCGGCAAGTGGGATACCCTCATCGTTGGCAGCAAGGTCAACGGTGTTGTGCGCAGAATCGCCGATTTCGGCGCATTTGTGGATATTGGCGGCATCGACGGTCTCGTTCATGTGACCGATGCAGCCTGGGGGCGCGTCAAGCATCCTTCGGATGTGTTTGAAATCGGTCAGGAGATCGAAGTGCTCATCCTCAATGTTGACATTGAAAAAGAGCGCGTTTCCCTTGGCTATAAGCAGCTTCATCACTAGCCCTGGATGATTGCAGGCGAAAAGTATGTCATCGGCTCTCTCGTAGAGGGCAAGGTTGTTCGCATCGTTCCCTTTGGCGCGTTCGTCGCGCTTGAGAGCACGATCGACGGCCTCATCCATATCTCGCAGGTCTCCGTCCATCGTATTGCGAAGGTGGAAGACGAGCTCAAGGTTGGCGATTTGGTTCGCTGCAAGGTTCTCGAGGTCAGCCCCGAGGCCAAGCGCATCAGTCTTAGCCGCAAGGAAGCGCTCCTCGAAGAGGATCCCGCGCTTGCCGAGCAGCTTGCCGCCGAAAAAGCTGAGCGTGACCGCCAGTATGCCGAGCGTCAGGATCAGCGCCAGCAGCAGCGTGATACGCAGCAATCGCAGCAGGTGCAGCAGCGCACGGATAGACCAGAGCGCGCGCCGCGTGCCGCGAGCAGCGATCGCTCTTCGCGGGACAGCGGAGACCGCCGCCGCCGCACTAACGATGATGGCGAGTATGAACTGCCGCCGGTGCAAGAGGCAAAGACGTCTCTGGCATCCCTCTTCGAAGGCCTCAAGGTCGACGAGTAATTTCGTTTCTTCAAGAACCACCCAAACGGGTGGTTCTTTGTCTGTTAAGAATCTTTTCTTACTGCTCGCTATCCGAAAATCGGTCGGCTAAGGGTTCGATTTTAGTTGTGCGGAAACGCTTGGATTGCTATACTGGTGCTATGCGAAATAAAACGAGCGTTTTAATAACAGGTGTAAACGAACGGATTCCGATTCAGGCGATCAAATACGCGGCGGCGGCCTTTGGCGGCTTTGCTGCGGACTATGCTTTGCTGCTCGTGCTCAAAGAGTGGGTTGGGCTGCACTATCTCGTCGCGGTACCGATTGCTTTTCTGGCCGGCATTGCGGTCAATTACCTCATCGGCATCTGGTTTGTGTTCCGCAGCCGGCATCTCACGCGCGGCAGAGAACTGCTTCTTTTCTTGGCGATCTCCCTGATCGCGCTTGCTGTCACGGAAGGCAGCATGTATTTGTTCACGGATCTGTTGCGGGTGGATTATCGTATTTCCCGCCTGATCACCGGCGCTGCGACGTATCTTTTCAATTTCTTCTCGCGCAGGCTGTTGATCTATCGAGCAAAACGGGAATCGACGAAAATCGAATAGAGAATCATCTGAAAGCGTAAAAGGGCTCTCCGTCAATAGTTGGGGTAGAGCAGTAGACTAAGAGAAAAGACGGAGGCAACTCGTTTGCTTCCGTCTTTGTTTGTTGAGATTACGATCGTTACTCCGGTGATGGCGTGCTAGGCGTTGGCGTAGGCGAGGGAATCGGTGAAGGCGTAGGCTGCGTGCCGACCTGTTTTCGCAATGGGTTGCCGGGATAGATATCCTCACGCAGGAAGATTTCTTCTATCAATACGCCATTTACGTAATGATCTATATAAACATCCACAACGAATTTACTACGCGCTTCGGCAAGAATCTTTTCTTCTCCGACGAACAGCTTGTTGGTTTCGGTGATGATGTCTACTCCCGGCGGCTCTACGGAGACCAACTTCACGCGGGTCCTATATTCGGTACCTTCCGGCAGCGCGGAGCCATAGATCACGACAGTGATATCGCGCTTGCGGGTCGAGGCCATCTTATTGTTGGTGTAATACGCGAAGATGTAAACCGGAAAGTCCGATTTATTGGTGAATTTGAAATCGATATGGCCGGTGTCTACCGTCGCATCCAAACCCATTTCAACATACGTGGAGGGGATGGAGTGCTCCTTCCGTTCAATATCAAAATACGGATACGCCTGCAAGAGCGCGTTGTAGAGCGTGGTGCTTGTTTGGCAAACGCCGCCGCCATACTGCAGCGTGAGCTTATCTCCGCCGAATATGCCGTTGGCCTCTTTCCAGCCGTTCTTCTCTGTGCGATCGCCAACTACATCGTTAAAGCTCCAGGTGCGGCCGGGTTTCAACACTTGATTGTTGATCTTGTCGGCTGATTTTTCAACGTTAAACGCGCGGTTGGGAATCAGCACGATACGCTGCTCTTCGGTGTCTTCCGCCGTGCCCTTGAAGTCGTATGTCGTCTTAAACCTGCCGATCTCTGTGACGCTTGCCTGCAATTCCGCTACCGTAACGGCGGGTTCTATGGTTGTAAGCGTAGGCGTTAGTGTCGTCTGATACTGTCCCGATTCTACGGCCTGCTTGATCAAGGAGATCGTGGATGCAACATCCAGCCCAAATCCTGGCTGCCCGTCGATGTACTGCGGCGTCGGTTTGCCGCTGCTGGAGAAGTCAAACGTAAAAGAAGCATCCACAGGCGGTTTGCTGGTGGTTGCGTTGATCTCGTCGATACGCGTAGCCAACGCAGCCTCGTCGATGCTGATTGTCGTATAATACACTTGGTTTGCGCCGCCGGCGAGCGCCTGCTCAAGCACCTCGTTGAGGTTAGAAAAGGCGTTCATATCCGCGCCGGATACAGTCGCGCTAATCTCCGCGCCGGATAGCGTGATAGAGATGTTGTTGAGCGCGTAGGTTTCGTTGGCTTCGAGCTGCGTGCGCACTTCGTCCACTGTCTGGTTGGAGAGGTCCATGCCGTTGATATAAACTCCGCTGCGGAATTTTCCAGTTTCAAAGTCTACTTCTACGGGCTGGCCGCAGCTGTTTGCCAGAACGACGACGGCCAGAACGATCAACGCAAGAAACGCAAAGCTTAATAAACCCACGATTAGCTTGCGCTTGCGCGCTTTTGCGTGGCGCGTGTTGGAGCGCTTTGCAGATGCTGCCGCGCCGCTGCGGTTTGGCGCCTGAAAGTACTCAACCTGGCCGCCGGAAGAACCCGCTTCGCGGCTGGCGGGGCGCTCGAGAGAACGCTTGCCGTTTTGTGATGTTGATTTTGTTGTGTCGGGCAACCCCGAATATTTTTCGTACATGACAGTCCTTTACCGTAAGTAGCATTTTCTGCGTGCAGATTTGCACGTATCAACCATTATACACGATTCTTGTTACTCAGGCAACCGTTTCAACCATGCGAGCGCCCAAAGCGGACGAAAAAACATTGAATTTTCGGATACAATCTTGAACACGCTGTGAAAAAGCCCGAAGGTTAAAAATGCGGTTGACATGCGCAAGAATGCCATTACAATAAAAATGAACACGTTTATTTGTGAACTCGACGGGAGATGCCATACCGGTTGCGTAAGAAGGACGATGCGCTCAAGCAGGCGCTTCTAACCAGCGCAATCAGGACCGAATGTATCGAGGGAGTTAACACGATCTGCATACGCCGTCTTGCTGCAGAGACCTATATCGCAGTCGGAACGGTTTACAACTATTTTGAAAGCAAACAGGAAGTATTGCTTGCGCTGACGGAAGCGTATTGGGAAAATGCGATAAAAGAGATGCAAGAGCAAGTGAAAGAAGAACGCTTCCAAACGCAGCTGGAGCGGATCATCTCATTTTTACGCTCGAAAATGAACGACTGCGCTGAGATTCTCATGCGCAGCCTGCACGAGGATGCGGACTTGGGGCGAGAGCGAATGGCAAGCATGCAGCATATGCTGCGTCAGGCGCTCATCAAGCGGCTCAGCCGTGATGCCGCGATTGCGGAGCGTGTTTGGAGCGAGTCGCTTACCAAAGAGATGTTTGCGGATTTCGTTTTGTCAAACCCCATCTCGCTCTTGCAGAGAGAAGTCCTGAACAAACACTTGATCTGAAAGGAGAATCGATCGATGATCAAACGATTTTTCAACGCGGCAATCGTCTATGCAAGCCTTGCGCTGGCGGGCGGCGTATTCTACCGGGAATTCACCAAATATGGAGGGTTTACCGGCAGGACGAATCTTGCGTTTATCCACACACACTATTTCATGCTCGGCATGTTCTTCTTCCTCACGCTTGCGCTGCTGGAGCGGGTGTTTGCCTTTTCCGGCCAAAAAGGGAGCAAGGGGTGGGTTACGGTTTATCACGTCGGCCTCAACATCACGACTGCGTGCTTGTTGCTGCGCGGACTTGCGCAGGCGACGGAAACCGTGCTCTCTCCCGCGCTGAGCGGCTCGCTCTCCGGTGTCTCCGGCATCGGGCATATCCTGCTTGGCGCAAGTATCCTTGCGTTGCTGATCTTGGTTCGCAGAAGCGCGGTTCAGACGCAAGCATAGTTGCGATTGCGGCATCATCATAGCGCGGCAAAACGGCCGCGCTTAGTTTATCTGAAGGAATGCAATCATCCAAAAGCACAAAAGACATTGAATTTCATGCAAGTATTATTTCCCAGAGCGAATGGTATACTCTAGGCAAAACTGAAAAAAGAAAGA
>JAUYTF010000043.1 GCA_030695285.1 Eubacteriales bacterium
GGCATCCACGATCAGCTGATCGAGCGTTGCGTCGTCAATGTGGTAGTGGTTGGAATCAGAGCCGCCTCTGCCAATGATACCGGAGCTGTGATAGACCTGATACATATCCGGATCGATGGTCGCCTGCCAGGCTGCGCACCAGAGTTCCTGCGAGCCCGCGTCGAGCATGTCCCAGAGCACGGAGGTGTCGGTGAGGTCGTTGATCTTGAGTTCTAAGCCGATGGTGGCAAGCGCCGCGGATGCGTCCGTGAGAACCGCAAACGAGGGGTGGTCGCCGATGCCGTCGCCGCCGACGACAACTTCATAGCTCAGCTTTGCGCCTGCGGGAGCCGCTGTGAGCATCTTGGTTGTTTCATCATAGGTAAAGCCCGCGGCCACAAAGTACCCGACGGCAGCCTGAATCGCCGCTGCATACTTCTCGTCCGCATTCATGGCGGAGGTGTAGATGTCTTTGCCGTCCACATCGGTGGCGAAAGCAACCTTGTAGCCCTCGTCGGTCGCCTGCGGGGCGGCCCAGGAGGTGTTGGAGATCGGGTAGTTGATGACAGAGGCAGCCTCGCCGTAATAGCTGTCGTAAGCCGCATCGCGGTAGACGGACAGCACGGTGGCAATCGCCTTGCGGAGGGCTTTGGACGCGGCGCTGTCCGGATCGGTGCCCACGAGGACGGTGTCCGCGTTGAAGCCGATGTAGCCGTAGCCGAGGTTGTCAACCTTGGTGGTGTGGATCACGTCGCCGGCGATTTCGCCGTTGGCGTTGTAACCCGCAACCTCTTCGTAGTTGCTCTTGGAGCCGTTCATATCGCCCGCATCAACCGTGCCCGCAACGATGCCGGCAACGATCTCGGAGTCGATGGTTTCTTTGAACTGCACGAACTTTGTAACGGGTTCGCCCTTGAAGTAGCTCTCGTTCGCTTCAAAGTAGCAGATGCGGTTTTCATACTTCACGAACTTGTAGGGGCCGGCGCCCATGGGCTGGGTCGTCTTGGCCTGCACGAGCGAGAGATCGCCAAACGGGTGGCCGAACATGTTCTTTTCGTAGTCATACTGCGCGGCATCGCCGTAGTAGTGCATCGGCGTGATATATCCACCGAAGAGGGCATATACCGCGGGTGCTTCATATCCCTTGGTCTTGATTTCGACGGTATACTGGTCGATCTTCTTGATGCCTTCGATGTTCGGGATACCGCCCGTCATCTCGGGGTCCGTCGCCGCTTGGGCGGAGATGAAAGCAGCCTGCGCATCCGCAACGGTGGAGGTCGCCGCGGGATCCACGGCTTCTACGCTATAAAACACGGCTGCATCGCCGGCATGCTTGGCATATGCTTCTGCATAGTAGTCTTCAATAGTCGGGAATGTCGTGACAAGATCCCAGCTAGTGCCGGTGGTGCCGCCGACGAGCGTGCCGCCGTCACCGGGAGCTGCAAAGCCCCAGGCGTACATACCGAAAGCAATCTTTAGGTCGTCATTGGCGGCGAGGTCTTCTTCGGTCTTGCCAAGGTCTACGACATACGAGGCATAGTTAGCGACGCAGTAGTTAATGATATCCTGCACGTCAATAACCCAGGCAGACTTCACGGCCGCCCAGTAAAAATCCTGCTGTTCCTGCGTCCAGGTATCGGTTGCCGCCCAAACGTGGGTGTCGCCCGCTGCCTGAATGGCGCTGGACATGTCAAAATACTTGGTGTAAACGTCATCGGAGGTCTGTGTCTGATAGTTTTTCAGTCCGATGATGTTATAGGAGCTCAGGGTTGTGGAGCCGACATAGGACGGGTCGGCAAACGCATAATACGTGAAGATGATGTCATCGGCCGTTGCTTCAACGCCATCCGAGAACAAAATGCCCTCTTTGAGCTTGGCGGTATAGGTCGTGACATCTGCTGCTTCGTCATAGCTGACGGAAATGTCGCAAGGACCTGTGTAGGTGTAGTCCGTTCCGTTGTAAGAAATCGTTTCGCCCTCTATGGCGTTGTAGACGATGCCGCCCACGCGGTCGGTTGTCAGCATGATGATCTGCGTCATCTCCATGACGTTGACGTCATACACTGTGTCCGCAAAGAACGGGGAGAACTTCTCAGAGAACTCGCCCTCTGCTACCACGAGCGGAACCGTACTTACCTCTGCCGCTTCGGTCGGAGCCGCTGTGGCCTCGGTTGTCGGTTCGGGCGTGGTCGTCTTCGGCTGGCAAGCCGCCATAACGCCTAGGCACATGATCAGTGCCAACAGCGCCGCCAGGACTTTGCTGCTCTTTTTGTTCATCGTACTTCCTCCTATGTTTTTTTATGGGGCATGCATAAAACGCGAGATGAGTGAATAGTAGCTAGTATTATACATTGTATCGAACGCTGTTAGGTTCGTCAATGGCT
>JAUYTF010000212.1 GCA_030695285.1 Eubacteriales bacterium
ACCAGCTCGATGACGACCATCTCGGCTGCGTCTCCGCGGCGGGGTCCGAGCTTATACATGCGCGTGTAGCCGCCCTTGCTGCCGGCTTCGGCACGCTTGGCATACTTCGGCGCGAGATCGCGGAAAAGCTTCTCAACCACCGGATGCGCGCGTTCTTTCGTGCGCTCGGTGTATTCGCTCTTGCTCTCTTTGTTCGCCTTGGGTTCGGGAATATCATAGACGTACGACATGATCTTGCGGCGCGCGGCGAGCTTGCTCGCCTTGTCGTTGGTCACTTCGCGCTTGATGATCTGGGACTTCTCGTTGCGGGTTTCCTTCTCTACGGTCTGGCTGTTATCGTATTCCCTGACTGCCAGCGTGATGATCTTTTCGGCAATCGAGCGGATCTCCTTGGCGCGCGTTTCGGTCGTCACGACCTTGCCGTTCCAAAGAAGCGCCGTGGTCTGATTCCTTAAAAGCGCGACTCGCTGATCAGAGGGCTTACCCAGTTTGCGGTTCGCCATTGTGCTTCCTCCTCTTATTCATCGTGTGCGCGAAGCGACAGACCCAGCGCACTCAGTTTTGCCTGAACTTCCTCGAGCGATTTCCGGCCGAGATTCCGAACCTTCATCATCTCTTCCTCGTCGCGCTGCACAAGCTCTTCAACCGTGTTGATGCCCGCGCGCTTGAGGCAGTTGTAGGAGCGAACGGAGAGATCGAGATCTTCGATGTTCATCTCCAGGATGCGTTCCTTCTTGCTCTCTTCCTTCTCCACGAGAATCTCCACGCCGACCACATGATCGGTCAGGTTGATGAAGAGCGCCAGATGCTCGGTGAGAATCTTTGCCGCAAGGCTTGCAGCCTCGTCCGGCTTGATGCTGCCATTCGTCCAGATTTCGAGCGTGAGCTTGTCAAAGTCCGTAATCTGTCCGACGCGCGTGTTCTCAACGGTGAAGTTGACCTTGTCAATCGGTGTGAAAATCGAGTCTATGACGATCTCGCCGATGGGCATATCGTGCCGTTTGTTGCGCTCGATCGGGACATATCCCCGGCCGTTCTCGAGCATGATCTCCATGTGGAGCTTAGCGCCCTTGTCCAGCGTTGCGATGTGCAGCTCGGGATTGATGATCACAACGTCGGAATCCGGACGGATATCCTTGGCTTTGACTTCGCCCTCGCCGGTCGAATCGATAATCACCTTCTTGGGGCCGTCGCAATAGAGTTTGCAGCACAGCTCCTTGAGGTTGAGGATGATTTCGGTAACGTCTTCTTTCACGCCCTCGATGATCGAGAACTCATGGAGCACACCGTCGATGCGCACGCTCGTCACCGCCACGCCGGGCAGGCTTGAGAGCAGCACGCGACGCATGGAATTGCCAAGCGTAGTGCCGAATCCGCGCTCCAACGGCTCAACGACAAACTTGCCGTAGTCATCCGTCAGTTCAACACATTCGAGTTTGGGCTTTTCGATCTCCAGCATTGCTTACCCTCCTTCGGTTTGTTTGTTGCGGTCCGCCAAATCTGCTTGGCTTACCTGGAGTAGTACTCAACGATGAGATGCTCTTCGATCGTCAAGTCGATATCGCCGCGCGACGGGAGAGCGACGACCTTACCGGTGAGCTTTTCGGCTTCCAGTTCGAGCCATTTCGGAACGGGTCTGGCTGCGCCTTGCTCTTTGAGGGTTTTGAAGAAATCGACATCCGTGCTCTTCTCGCGGATGGAGACGACGTCTCCGGCCTTGATGAGATAGGAAGCGATGTCAACCTTTTTGCCATTGACCAGAAGGTGGCCGTGGTTGACCATTTGGCGCGCCATGGGGCGGGAATCGCCAAAGTTGAGACGGTAAGCCACGTTGTCCAAACGGCGCTCCAGCAGCGAAAGCATATTCTCGCCGGTGATGCCGCGCATGTTGGACGCGAGGTCGTAATATTTACGGAACTGGGACTCCAGAACGCCGTATGCTCTGCGGACCTTCTGCTTCTCGCGAAGCTGAATGCCGTATTCGCTCTGCTTCTTTCTACCCTGTCCATGCATTCCCGGGGGGGTGTGGCGCTTGCTAACCGCGCACTTTTCGCTAAAACAGCGATCGCCCTTGAGGAAAAGCTTGACGCCTTCTCTGCGGCACTGCCTGCAGACGGAACCGGTATATCTTGCCATATCGCTTTTCCCTCCTTAAACTCTTCTGCGCTTGGGCGGGCGGCATCCGTTATGGGGGATGGGCGTCACGTCCTTGATCATGTTGACATCCAGGCCTGCGGTCTGCAGGGCACGGATTGCCGATTCACGGCCGGAGCCTGGGCCTTTGATAAAGACCTCAACAGTCTTAAGGCCATGCTCCATCGCACCGCGTGCGGCGGTCTCCGCCGCCATCTGCGCTGCAAACGGCGTGGATTTCTTCGAACCACGGAACCCGAGCGAACCCGCGCTCGACCAGCTCAGGGCGTTGCCCTGCAGGTCGGTGATGGTCACAAGGGTGTTGTTGAAGGAAGAGCGGATGTGCGCTGCCCCGCGCTCAATGTTCTTGCGCTCGCGGCGCTTGCGCGTGGTGGCGGTTTTCTTGACTTGTTTTGCTGCTGCCATAATCGCTTTCCTCCTTACCGTTTCTTGCCGCTCTGCGAGCGCTTGGGTCCTTTGCGCGTGCGAGCGTTCTGCTTGGTGCTCTGTCCGCGAACCGGCAAGCCCTTACGGTGCCGCACGCCGCGGTAGCAGCCGATCTCGATCAGCCGCTTGATGTTCATCGAGGTTTCGCGGCGCAGGTCGCCCTCTACCTTGACATGATGGTCGATGTAGTCTCTGAGTTTAGAGACATCGCTTTCAGCCAGATCGCGCACGCGGGTGTCGGGGTCGACACCGGTCGCGGCTATTATTTGCAAAGCGGTCTTGTGGCCGATCCCATAGATATAGGTCAGACCGTATTCGATCCGTTTGTCTCTGGGAAGGTCAACGCCAGAAATACGTGCCATATCGTTCCTTTACCTCCGTAAATAGTCTTGATTAGTGATTTATATCAGCATCCGCCGGAAACGCGAGCGAAGAATCGCTTCCTGTGCTCACGCAGCCGCTCCGACGGTATTGTTCCGGAATCAGCCCTGCTTCTGCTTGTGCTTGGGGTTTTCGCAGATAACCATGATGCGGCCTTTGCGTTTGATGATCTTGCATTTTTCGCAAATGGGTTTCACACTCGGTCTTACTTTCATGGTGGTTCTCCTTTCGCTTCCTATCGTCAGAAAATCATATTCTCAAAGAGCTTTTCTTTTGCGTCTTACAAGCGCCTTGGTCGTGTGGCTTGCTCAAGCAACAGGCTCTTCTCAAAATCAGTTCTTGCCGCGCCAGGTGATGCGCCCGCGTGACAAATCATACGGAGAGAGCTCCACGGTGACCCTGTCACCCGGCAGGATTCGAATGAAATTCATCCGAAGCTTCCCCGAAATCGTTGCGAGTATCTTGTGACCGTTTGTCAGCTTCACCTCGAACATAGCGTTCGGGAAGGAATCCGACACGACACCTTCTACTTCAATAACGTCCTGTTTTGACAAGCTAACCCTCCTAATTTGTCTGTTGCAACACGGATGAGTGAATCTCTTTTTCTAATAAATTTCATCAAAAGATTCAACCGTTGTTGTAACCGAATAATTGTATCGCTTTTCGCACGTCCGCGTCCAGTATTTCTTTGCTTTCTGCGAACTTTTTTGCAATTTCGTCCGCTTTTTGCGGTTTGATGTGCAAATGCGTCAGCTTTTTCTTCTTCGGGTGCGCGAGTTTTCTCGTCGCCCCGTCGCTCAGCAGCACATGCTGCTCGTCGAAAATTCCAACGATGAGAAACACGCGCCCTTTGTCGTGCCCGGCACGCGATGTGCACACGCGCCCGATCACCGGTTCGTTCATGTGCTCTCTTCCTCCTCGTGCAGGGTCAAAAGCTTAGGCTCACCCTCGGTAATCAACACGGTGTTCTCATAGTGCGCGGAAGGTTTTCCGTCCGCCGTGACCACCGTCCAGCCGTCATCGAGTTGATGCACGCGCGCTGTCGCCATGTTGATCATGGGCTCGATGGCAATGGTCATACCCGCTGCGAGGCGCGCTCCGTGCCCAAAGCGCGTGTCGTCCCAGAAGTTTGGCACCTCGGGATCTTCATGCATCTGGCGCCCGATTCCGTGGCCGACCAGATCGTGCACCACGCCGTAACCGTGTTTCTCTGCGTGCGCCTGAACCGCTTTTGCGATGTCGGAGATGCGATAGCCCGGCTTTGCAAACTGGATCCCTTCGAAGAAGCACTCTTTCGTGACGCGGACGAGTTTCTGCGTCTCTTGCGAAACGTTGCCGATGAGTATCGTGCGTGCCGCGTCTCCGTGAAATCCGTCTTTATACGCCCCGACGTCAATGGAGAGAATATCTCCGTCCATGAGGCGGTACTTGCCGGGGATACCGTGAACCACCTGTTCGTTTACCGAAGTGCAAATGCTCCTGGGATATCCGTTGTAGTTCAGAAACGAAGCTTCCGCGCCGCGGCTCTTGATGTAAGAAGCCGCAATATCGTCCAGCTCCTGCGTCGTCATGCCGATTTCGGCAGATTTCGCCAGCAGGTTGAGCGTCTCTTCCACAATGCGTCCCGCTTCGTCCATCTTCTCGATGTCGGCAGCGGATTTGATCGTGATCCCGCTCATTTCATGAGCACCGCGCGGATCGCAGCATCGACAGTATCGATCTCCGCGTTGCCGTTTACCGTGTGGAGAAGACCCTTTTTCACATAAAAGTCGATCAGGGGCTTGGTCTGTCGCTCGTAGACCACAAGTCGGTTTCGCACGGTTTCTTCCTTATCGTCCTCGCGCTGATACAGCGCCGCGCCGCATTTGCAGTTTGCGTCCGCATAGGTGGACGCATGATACCCGGCGCCGCAGCTTGCGCACATTCTCCGTCCGCTGATGCGGCTGATGAGCCGCTCGGTTGGCACCTCGATGTTGATGACGCGGTCGATCGCGCTGATCGCTTCGAGCGCTTCTGCCTGCGCAATCGTGCGCGGGAATCCGTCAAAGAGAAAACCGTTTTTGCAGTCTTCTTTCTGGATACGGCTTTTCACCATCCCGAGGATGACGTCGTCCGGCACCAGCTCGCCGCGGTCGATAAGGCCCTTTGCCTCTTTGCCCAGCGGGGTTCCTTCCCGCATCTCGGCGCGGAGCATGTCTCCTGTCGAAATATGCGCAATCTGGAACCTCTTGGCAATCTTCACCGCTTGTGTGCCCTTGCCCGCGCCTGGCGGGCCTAAGAAAATGAGTTTCATCGTCTTTCCTCCGGTCTAAGCGCGTTTCGGGCCATCGCTCGAACAGAGCTTGTTCCGTCTGGCGGCCGCTCCTAGCTACGGCTGCACTTGCGCGGAACCGGCGCGCCGGCTGAAAACCGGCACGCCTGCGTCCGCCAAAAAGGTTTGCAGTCCTCAAACGCTGGCCGCGTGTTCGTTAGTTGAGGAAGCCCTTGTAGTGTCGCATGAGCATCTGGCTCTCGAGCTGATTGGTCGTCTCCAGCGCAACGTTGACCATGATCAGCACGCTGGTTGCGCCAAACGCGCTGCTCTCGGCCATGCCGCGCATTGCCAGCTGGGGCAGAATCGCAACCACCGCGAGGAAGAGCGATCCGAACAGCGTAAGCCGTCCGGCAATCTTGCCCAGATAATCGCTCGTCGGCTTGCCGGGGCGAATGCCCGTAATGAAGCCACCGTTCTGCTGCAGATTCTTCGACATCTCGATCGGATTGAACGTCACGCTCGAATAGAAGAACCCGAAGCCGATGATCAAGAGCGCGTAGATGATGTAGTAGATCGCGCTGCTCGTGCCCATGTACGTTTGATAGAACGTAAAGAACGAGCTGTTCGGCCAGAACTGGGCGATCATGCCCGGGAACTGGAGGAACGTGAGCGCGAAGATCAGCGGCAAAACGCCGTTGGAGTTCGCTTTGATCGGCAGATAGGTGCTCTGCCCGCCGTACATCTTGCGGCCCACGACGCGCTTAGCATACTGCACGGGGATGCGGCGCTGCGCCTGATCCACATGGGTCAC
>JAUYTF010000049.1 GCA_030695285.1 Eubacteriales bacterium
GTTGATATCCGACCAGCGCAGTCCTAGCGCCTCGCCGCGACGCAGGCCAGTGTAGTATAACAACGCGATAAGCAGGCCGTCTTGGTGGCTCTCTATGATAGTTTGCACAGCGGCCGTCTCCTGCGCCGTTAGCGCGCGGCGGCTGATCCGCTCCGATCGCGGTTGCTTGAGCGCCTCAGCGGGATTGCGGTCGATGATGCCCTGCGCGGTCGCAAGAGTAAAGCAGTTGGTCAATACGCTCATGATATAACCGGTCGTGGTCTTTCCGCGGCCGGCTTGTTTATTCATGAAGGCTTGTAATTGCAGGGCGGTGATTGCGCGCATTTGTTTGTCGGCAAATATCGGGAAGAGATGCTTGTTCAGAACCGTTCGGTAACTCGCGTTTGAGCTGGGACTAAGAGCAGGTTCTTTGTAGACGCGATACCAATCGGAAACGAAATCGCCAAATAAAATATCGCGGCGAACCGCGACAGCTCCATTGATATGTGCCCGACGAATCTCTTCTTTGTTTGCCTCGAGCTCTTTCTTGGTTCGACCATTTGCCCATTTGTAGATCGCGTTTCCGTCTGCATCGTGCCCGACGGTAACCTGCGCGCGTAGGCGCTTCTTTGTGGTTGCCATTGTGTTGCCCTCCTCAGATATGGTATATTGAGGGCGCAGAAAAAGAAGCTCTGACCGGTTTTTTAATCTGCACCCGCCGCTTTGGTGTTGCAAGCACCGGAGCGGCTTTTTTGCGTTTTGGTGTTTATTTCAATACGCTCGTGAACCCGACCGCTTTGCCGATGATGCGCGCGGTGTGTTCGCCGTTGATGATGATTGGCGCGTATGAGGGATTTTCTGACATCAAAACAAGATAATCGCCGTTGTGGTAGACACGCTTGAGCGTGGCGCTCTCTTCGTCGATAATGACCGCTGCGATTTCATTGTTCTCCACGTCTGGTTGCTGGCGAATGTAGACAACGTCGCCATCATGAATCCGCGCTCCGACCATGCTGTCGCCTTTGCAGATAAGAGTGAAGTCGCAGTGAATATTGTCCGGCACATCGTCGTAACCATCCACGTTCTCAACCGCGAGAATTGGATCACCGCAGGCAATCGCGCCAAGGCGGGGCTTCTTTGTCGTGTGCGGAATCGGCAGAACCCCGGGGAGCGTCATGATCGACTTTTCGCCTTCATCGGAAAAATCGTCGAGTGTAAGGTCGAGCGCTTTAGCAATTGCCCGAACGGTTTCTAAGCTCGGTTTCTTTGTCGCACCCGAGGTAATCTTGTCTAGTGTCGGCTTTGGAACGCCGGACATGCGCGAGATATCCTCGTTTGTCAGGTGGTTTTTCTTTTTGTAAGTGCTGATAATTTCA
>JAUYTF010000052.1 GCA_030695285.1 Eubacteriales bacterium
AATGGAAAACGCTTCTCCTTGCTCGTTCATCGTTGGGTTCGGCAACGATACGCCGGAAACACCCGCATCGTCCAGCGCAACGAAAACGCGCGCAAGTCTGCGCTTGGTCCAAAGCGCACCAAAGCAGCCGTAGCCCATAGAAAGGATGAGCGCGAGGCTGACGATGAGCACCATGCTAGGCGAAGCGGCGACAATCAGCGCGCCCTGCTCTGTGTTCGCGCGGGCGAAGTTGACCATATTGACGCCGACGATGAACAGCATAACGACGATATTGCTCCAAAATTTGAAATCCAATAAACTCGTCGTTTGTCGGTCAACTTTTGCGATGATCTTCTGCATGCGGCAGCACCTCGATTTCTAATAAGCTCGGTAGATTTGATCCGAATTTTTCGCCAAACAGGGAAAACTAAGCGGAAAGCCACTGGAAAGCAGCAAACAGAGGGCGGGAAACCCCGCCCTCCACACAAAAGATCTGCTTACTCTTCCTCTTCTTCTTCCTTCTTCGCCGATTCGATGATCTTCTTGGCGATGTTGGCGGGCACGTCCTCATAGCGGATAAACTCGCTCGTAAAGGAGCCGCGGGACTGCGTCATGCTGCGCAGATCCGTCGCGTACTTGAACATTTCGGAGAGCGGCGCTTCCGCGACGACGACGGTACCGCCGTCCACAGGGTTCATGCCCAGCATGCGTCCACGGCGGGACGAGAGGTCTCCGCTGATGGCTCCGACATAATCGCTCGGCACAAAGATTTCGTAGCGGTAGAGCGGCTCGATAAGCGTCGGGTTCGCCTTGACGCACGCCGCCTTGTAAGAAAGACGGGCAGCGGACTTGAACGCGACTTCTTTAGAATCGACGGGGTGATATTTTCCGTCATAGAGCGTGGCCTTGATGCCGACCATCGGGTAACCCGCGAGCACGCCGCGCGTGAGCGCTTCCTTCAGGCCCTTTTCCACAGCGGGGATAAACTCTCTGGGTACCACGCCGCCGACGATGGCGTTGACAAACTCGTATTCAACGCCTTCAGCTGCCGGCTCAAAGCGCATCTGCACCACGCCGTACTGGCCGCTGCCGCCGGACTGCTTCTTATGCTTGCCTTCGGCTTCCGCCATGGTATGAATGGTTTCGCGATACGGGATGCGCGGGTCAGAGAGCTGCGCTTCCACGTTGTTCTTATTCTTGAGCTTGCCGCAGACGACCTCGATGTGCATTTCGCCGAGACCCTGAATCAGCACGTCGCCGGTTTCCGCGTTCTTCTCGATCCTGATGGTCGGATCCTCTTCCTTGATGCGATTGAGGCCTGAGATGACCTTGTCGTCCTCACCCTGCTTCTTGGCGGTCACCGCGAGAGAAATCGTAGGTTTCGGAAACTCGATGTCGTCGAAAATGATGGCATCCGTTGCGTCACAGAGCGTGTCGCCCGTTGCGGTGTATTGAAGCTTCGGGACTACGCCAATGTCGCCCGCGTGCAGTTTTTCCATTGGGTAAGTCTTTTTGCCTCGCATCATGGCCGGAGCCGTGGGCTTCTCTGCCTTCTCTGCGTTGGCGTTGTAGAGCGCAACGCTGATATCCAGCGTGCCGCGGTATACCTTGACGATCGAATATTTGCCAAACTGGTCAAACGTGGTCTTGACGACCTGCGCGGCAAACTTGCCATTCTGAGAAACGACCACATCTGCGCCTGTTTTCACGCTCTTTGCGCCCGGCGCTTTGCCCAGCGCGGCGGAGGGCAGATAGTTTACGATCATGTCGAGCAGTGTGGCAATGCCGATGTTCTGCGCCGCAGAGATGCAGGTAACGGGCGTGACGACGCCGGTTTGCACGCCGACGGAGAGCCCTTTTAGCATTTCTTCACGGCTGAGCTCGAACGTATCGAGATACTTCTCCATGAGCGCTTCGTCCGCTTCCGCAGCGGCTTCGGTGAGTTTTTCGTAGAGGGACAGTGCCTGGATCTCCAACGCGGCGGGAATCGCGATTTCCTTCTCGCCTTTGCCGTCAAAGAGCTTTCCGGTCATGTTGACGATATCCACATACCCCTTAAACACGCCGCCTTCGATGATGGGAAGCTGAATCGGAACCACGCTCGGCCCGAATTTGGCATTGATCTCGCCCATGACCTTCTCGAAGTTCGCGTTTTCGCGATCAAGCTGGTTGATGACGATCATACGCGCTTTATGAGCCTTTTCGCACATGGCCATCGCCTTTTCAGCACCGACAACAGGGCCTGAGACAGCGCTGATGACGATCAGCGCGCTGTCGGCCAGCGTCATTGCCGCGGCAACTTCGCCGTAAAAATCGAAGAAGCCGGGCGCATCGATGACGTTGATCTTCGTGTTTTTCCATTCAAGCGGAGCCAGAGCAACGTTGATGGAAATGCCGCGGGCGATCTCCTCGGGATCAAAGTCGGTGGTCGTGTTGCCGTTCTCCACCTTGCCAATGCGGTCGATGATCCCTGCATTGAACAGCATGGTCTCACTCAGCGTGGTCTTGCCTTCGCCGCCATGCCCGAAAACGCCAATATTCCGAATGTCTTTCGCGGTGTATTCCTTCATTTCGGTTCCCCCTGTACATGATTTGAACGCGTGAGACGCGTATGTCGAATCCGCTTGTTACGGATACAGTTCCGATATTATGAAACAACAGACTTGCAGCGCGAAGGAAAATTGTCGCGCCACATATTATTTTATCAGCTTCAAATCGCCTTGTAAACCACGAATTTGGACAGTGGTATCCCCCGTGTATCCGATGGTTTTCAGACGTTCCAGCTCGCCAGGTATGCCTCCTGCTCGCTGGAGAGCGTATCGATGGAAACGCCGAGCGCATTGAGCTTGCGCATCGCCACTTCGCGGTCGATTTCCTGCGGCACCGCGTAGAGCTTCGCCTCAAGCTGACCGCGGTGATCCGCCACATAGCGCGCGCAGAGCGCCTGAATGCCGAAGCTCATGTCCATAATCTCTGCCGGATGCCCGTCTCCCGCGGCAAGGTTGACCAGCCTCCCTTCGCCGATGACATTGAGCCAGCGCCCGTTTGGCAGCTCAAAACCGACGATGTTCTTGCGCATCTCTTTGCGGTCGATGGCAATTTCCGCGAGGCGGTGCACATTGACCTCCACGTCGAAATGCCCAGCGTTGGTGAGGATCGCGCCGTCTTTCATGACGAGGAATTCTGCTTCGTCGATGACTTTGATATCGCCCGTGACGGTGACGAACACATCTCCAACCTTTGCAGCCTCGATCATCGGCATCACGGCAAATCCATCCATGACCGCTTCGATCGCTTTGATGGGGTCAACTTCGGTGACGATGACGGCAGCGCCGAGGCCCTTGGCGCGCATGGCGACACCCTTGCCGCACCAGCCATAACCCGCGACGACGACGGTTTTACCCGCAATCACGAGGTTGGTCGTGCTGTTGATGCTGTCAAACACGCTCTGCCCTGTGCCATAGCGGTTGTCAAAGAGGTGCTTGCAGTCCGCATTGTTGACCGCAAACATCGGGAAGCGTAGCTCTTTTACCTTGTCCATGGCAACCAGACGCACGATGCCCGTCGTGGTCTCCTCGCACCCGCCGAGAATATGATCAATGAGCTGCGGGAATTTCGTGTGAATCGCGTGCACAATATCACCGCCATCGTCGATGATGATGTCCGGCTCGGCCATGAGCACGCTCTCGATGCACTCGTTGTATTCCTCCTTTGTGCAACCGTACAGCGCGAACACATGGATGCCGCCGGCGGCAAGCGCCGCGACCACGTCGTCCTGTGTAGAGAGCGGGTTGCTTCCGGTCACATACATCTGGGCGCCGCCCGCCGCGAGTACCCGGCAAAGATAGGCGGTTTTTGCCTCCAGATGGATCGAAAGCGCGATCTTCAAGCCCGCAAACGGCTGGTCTGTTTCAAAGGAAGCGCGGATGCCGTTCAGTATCGGCATATTCCGGCGAACCCATTCGATTTTCTGTTCGCCCTGCGGCGCAAGGGAAATGTCACGTATGCGATACATCATATAAACTCCTCGTATCTTGAATTATCTATTGTCAAGTTTGGATCAGCGGTTGACCGTCTCCCGCGCCTGTGCCTGCTGCGCGAAAAGCGCAATAGCCGCCTGCAGCTGCGTATCCTGCGCCGGTTCCAGCAGATCGATGGCTAAATCGTTGAGCTCTTCCGGCAATTCGACGATGATATCCGGTGTAATGCCCACGTCGTGGATGCAAACGCCGTTTGGCGTATAGTATGCATCCGTGGTCATCTTCGCCCAGCCTCGGTTGCCGCTCAGGTGAAAATAACTCTGCACGATGCCCTTGCCGAATGTCTGCGTACCCACCACCGTTGCCAGATTGTAATCCTGCAATGCGCCGGTTAACAGTTCGCTAGCAGAAGCGGAATAGCCGTTGACCAGCACCACAAGGCGCATGGAAATCTGCTCGTCCCCTTCTGACCGATAGACGTCTTCGTCTCCGTTTTTGGAACGGATGCTCACGATCACTTCATCCTTGGGGATCATCGTATAGGCGACACTGAGCACCTCGTTCAATCCACCGCCCGGATTATCCCGTAGATCGATGATGAGATCCTCGATCCCCTGCTCCCGCAGCGCGGCAACAGAACTGACGAAATCTTCCGCAACGCTGCCGTTGAACTCTAAAATGCGCACATAGCCGATGTTGCCTGCCAATACTTCGGACGCGACCCGGTCAATATGCACCTCCGCGCGCAAAACGTTCACTGTCGTCTCAACACCATCGCGCAGATACGTCAGCTCCTCCGGCATGGTGGCATCTTCCGAGAAAAACGTAATCACTTCTTCGAGGCTTTTACCCGCCGTCGCATTGCCGTTGATCTTGGTAATGATGTCGCCTTTGCGAATGCCCGCAAGATCAGCGGGCGCGCCGGTATACACGCTGATTACTTTCGCGCCGGTCTCGTCCGGCGCCTGAATGCTGATGCCTATGCCAATATAGTTCCCTTCGTTATCCGTAAGCAGTTTATGATACTCTTCCTCCGTGAAATACTGCGCATAGGGGTCTTCGAGCTTGGATATCATGCCGCGCATCGCAGCATCCAGCAACTGCTCGTCATCCAGCTCCATCTCTTCGTAAAAATAATACTGAGCGTCGATGGTATCAGCGAGTTCCTGCAAGGC
The DNA here is from genome assembly GCA_030695285.1 of Eubacteriales bacterium. Lineage (GTDB taxonomy): Bacteria > Bacillota > Clostridia > Christensenellales > CAG-138 > UBA7703. The sequence continues at coordinate 5,135 of JAUYTF010000052.1, forward strand.
AGATAGATCCAGCTCGTTCGCCGTGCTGCGCTCGCCCAGCATGAACATCAGCGAAACCGAGAGGATTGCAACAATGGCAAAACAAATGATGATTGTGATTGAGGCGGAATCGGGGCGTTTCATATACGTAATCGCTTGCTTTCTTTATTTACTTCCCCCGCTGTGCGGGCAGTCGTTCGTTGTTATGCTTGGTGTTGTTATGCTTGGTTCAGTACGGGCGATAGCACGCGCTTTGGCATTTCGTCGAGCATGCAGACATCCATGTGACGCTCGGGCTTGCCCAGCAGCGCACGCATTCCATTCGGAATTTGAGTACCCGTGATCGCGTTTAGGCGCTCAGCGTTGGCAAAATCGTCATCGCCTGCCGGTTCAAACGCGCCCAGCACATCGCTGGCAAATTTGTAGGGGTTGGCGGTCGAGAGCAGAATCGTCTTTGTGTTATCCCCCGTCCGCTCTGCATAACGCTCATAGACGCATTGCGCCACAGCGGTGTGCGGGTCCATGAGATACCCTGTTTGATCGAAGGTGCGCTTGATTGTCTCAAGCGTATCCTCCTCCGTGCACCAGCCGGCACAGAACGTCCTCTTCAGCGCGTCCAGCGCGCGCTGCGGCAGGGCGTACATGCCCTTTTCCTTGAGATCGCGCATCCATTCGCGCACCAGCGCGTCGTCGCGATTTGCCAGCTCAAAGAGCAGGCGCTCGAGGTTGGAGGAGATCAGGATATCGATCGAGCAGCTCATGCTCTGATAGAACGGACGGTTGCCATCGTAAACGCCGCGCGCAAAAAAGTCCGTGAGCACATTGTTGCGGTTGGAAGCGCATATGAGCTTATGCACCGGAAGCCCCATCCTACGCGCGTATTCGCCCGCGAGGATATCGCCAAAGTTGCCCGTCGGCACGCAGAAGTTCACCGGCTCTCCCGGCTGAATCTCTCCGCGGTCAAGCAGCGTTTCATAGCTCGTGAAATAGTAGACGATCTGCGGCAGGAGCCTTCCGAAGTTGATCGAGTTTGCACTGGAAAGCCGCCAGCCTTTTTCCGCAAGATCTGCCGCTATCTGCTTGGACGCAAATATTTGCTTCACGCCCGTCTGCGCATCGTCGAAGTTGCCATGCACGGCGCAGACGTCAAGATTCTTGCCTTCCTGCGTGACCATCTGGAGGCGCTGCACCTCGCTCACCCCGCCATAAGGATAAAACACGAGCACGCGTGTGCCCTCCACATCCCGAAAGCCTTCCAGCGCAGCTTTGCCCGTGTCGCCGGATGTGGCGACGAGGATATAAACCTGCTTTGTCTCGCCCGTTTGGCGCAGGGAGGACTGCATCAGGTGCGGCAGCATCTGCAGCGCGACATCTTTAAACGCCATCGTCGGCCCGTGCCAGAGCTCCAGCACGTGCTCGCGATCCTTAAGCTTCACAAGCGGGGTGACTTCTGCGTGGTCAAAGCTTTGATAAGCGCTTTTGATCATGCGCATCAGTTCGCCCGCATCCGTTTCGGGCAGATACGCCTGCATGACGCGATGCGCGGTTGCCAGATAGCCGCCGCGCACGCCGTTGTTCCATTCAATTGTGGGATACGATTCGGGTACATACAGACCGCCGGAGGGGCTGATGCCGCGCACAATCGCTTCCGCAGCGGATGCGGGATCGCCGCCTCGCGTGCTCAGGTAACGCATAGGTGTTTCGATTTCCTTTTCTTGCTCGATGCTTTTTTGTATAGTTATCGCAGCTCTTTTGCCGCCATTCTCGAAAGACAGAAGTGGAGTAAAAAACGGATTTGATACCGGAATGTAATCCGTTTGATTACAGCAGATATTCCTTCATAAATGTGGGGACGGTCTCTTTGCTGCCGGTTATGCTCAAGATTACGCTGAGGCGGTTCTTCTCGGAAAACCGTTTTAAATCGTCGAAGAGTCCCTCCAGATTGTCGAGTTCGTGGCCGATGATGCTGAGTAGCCCATCGATATAAATGGTCTCTAAATCAAAATCACTCGCCGCAAGACCGCAAAGGAAACCATAAAGCATTTTCGGAGTAGTAATGCCGTATTCCGTTGCGTTGATGAAGCGAGCTTTCCTGGAAAGGTCGTAGATATAACTTGTGTCGTTGTCAATGAAGATTGTGTTGCCTTTTGCAGTCAGGACGGATTTGTTTGCTAGTTCGAGGATTACTTTTGTTTTACCTGTACCTTTTTCGCCGAAGATGACTCCAATCAAAGTCGTGGCCCTCCTTGCGCTTTTTTTCATTATAAGCCTTCAGCGGTTACATGCGCAAGCGATTCGGATAAGTTTCACCGTTCTGTAGAACATACAGCGAATTTTCGCCACAACAGATGCCGCATAAAAAAAACGCGCCCGCTCGCATCAACGCGCGGGCGCGTAGCAAGCGCGGTTAAAACACCGTCGCGATGATCAGATCGACTAGTTTTGAGAATTTCGCGGAAGCGTTTGCCGCCGTCTCCTGCACCTCTTCATGGCTCAGCGGCTGATCCAAAATGCCAGCTGCCATGTTCGTGATTAAAGAGATGCCGACGGTCTTGATGCCGCAGTGCGCAGCCGTGATGGCCTCCGGAACGGTAGACATGCCCACCGCGGAAGCACCGACGGTGCGCGCAAATACGATCTCCGCCGGAGACTCAAACGAAGGCCCGGAGAACATCATGTAGACGCCCTCCCGGAGCGTTTTTCCCGCATCTTTGGCAGCAGCGCGCACCATAGCCCGCAAGTCCCGGTCATACACATTGGTCTGATCCGGAAAGCGCGGGCCGAACGCATCGTCGT
>JAUYTF010000054.1 GCA_030695285.1 Eubacteriales bacterium
CTTCTACTCCTCATCGTTCGGTTTCGCAAAAACTTCTTTCAGTGATCTATCATATCATTTCAACCTGCCGCAAGCGGGCAATTTGTGTTCTCTCAAGCTATCCGTTTTTTTTAAGCTTCCTGCGCGCCGCTCGGCAGCGAAACCTCGCCGCAATAGTTCGTCAGCATCATGCGGCGCACTTCCTGAGGCGTGTTTGCGCGCGCTAAAACCCACATGAGCTTGGTCACCGCGCATTCGCTCGTCATGTCGTATGCCTGCAAAATGCCGAGTTCCAGCGCGAGCCGTCCGGTTTCGTAGACGGCGGGGTCGCTGGGTTCATAGCGGCATTGTGTGGTAAGCAGCACCGCGACGTTTGCGTCCAGCAGCTTTTGAATCCCTTCCAGTAGATTGCGCCTAAGACAGTGCAGCCCGCCAAGGCCAAAGCCCTCGATCACCACGCCGCGGTAGCCCAACCGCGCGATGTCGTCAAGCACCTCCGGCCGTGTGCCGGGGATCAGCTTGAGCAGGAATACATTCGGCTCAATCGCATCGTCCAGCGATGGTATACCCTTTGGCGCGCTTGGAGGGGCAACGAGCCGCACGCGGCCGAGGCGAACCCGCCCAACGACGGGGCGATTGATGCTCTCAAAGGCGTTCTGGCTCGTGGTGCGCACCTTTGCCACGCGGCAGCCGAGCATAATCTTTTGATCGAACACCACAAAGACGCCCTTTATCCCGCTCGCGGCGGTGATCAGCGCGTCCCGCAGATTCTGCTTCGCGTCCGTTTGCGGGTGCCCGACGGGCAGCTGCGAACCCGTGATCACCACGGGTTTATTCACGTTCCCGAGCATAAACGAAAGCATGCTCGCGGTATACGCCATCGTGTCCGTTCCATGCAGCACCACGATGCCGTCGTAATCCGGCAGGCACGCGTAGATTGCCCCCGCAATATCGCGCCATTCCTCAGGCTGAATATTGGAGCTATCCAAATTGAAGATCGTTCTTGTCTCGAGGCGGCCAATCTTCCCCGCGTTTGGCACGTAGGCCATGATATCGTCCGCGCTCAGCGTGGGCATCAGCCCTTCTTCCGTCTGCGTGCAGGCAATCGTGCCGCCGGTGGAAAGAATCATCAGCTTCTTCATGCGCGCTCCTATTCAATCAATCGGCTCCTTTTTGTGTTTGCATGCAGTATGCCTGCGCGGCAACCGATCCACAAATTAAAGGTAACACAAGTCACTTTCTATTGCCAGCATGCGGCAACAATATAAGATTTTTACGTGTTTGCGATGCCAACAAAAGCCTTATAGAGCGCTTCTGCGAAAGACATATCATCGTTCAGAGCGGATAACGTCTATATTATGTTTGTATTCAGCATGATTTCCTGTATAATATGTATTTGATATTATAATCATTTCAAGCGCTATATGCTCCACATCACAAACCCACAGAAGCAATCGAAAAACAAGCAAGGAGAAACATGATGGAACGAATTTGTATAGCGGCCGACAGCACATTTGACATGACCCTCGAAATGGTGCAGCAATACGGCATCGAAATCAGCGCATCGTATGTTCGCATGGACGACACGGATTATCTGGACTATCCCGATCTCAAGCAGAGCGATCTGTTCGATTACTACCGTCGCACAAAGAAACTGCCGCAAACCGCGGCGGCAAACCCGAACGATTATGAGACGCTGTTCAAACAGTGCCTCGAAAACCACGACGCGGTTGTCTTTATCGCGAAGAGTTCCGGCATGTCCAGCTGTTATGCCAACGCGGTGATCGCCGCGAGCGAAATGGAGAACGTCTATGTCGTCGACTCGCTTTCCATCTCCAGCGGCAGCGCCTTGCTTGCAATGGAGGCAGTCCGCCTCAAGAACACCTTGCCCGTAAAAGAGCTGGTCGATCATCTGACCGCTTATCGCGAGAAGATCGTCGGCAGTTTCATCATCGAAACGCTCGAGTACCTGCACGAGGGCGGCCGCTGCTCTACGCTGGCTTTTCTCGGTGCAAGCGCGCTGCAAATCCGCCAGAGCCTCAATATCCGCGAAGGCAAGCTCGTCGTCGGCAAAAAATACATGGGCACCTATAAGCGCGCGCTCAAGGAATTCATCGAAACAACGCTTGCCCAGCACGAGCAGATGGATCCGTCCGTCGTCATGATTTCTCATTCCATGCAGGATGCGGCTGTGCTGGGCGGACTGATCGAGCAAATTGCAAAACTGAACTATTTCGAGACGATCATCCCGCTCTCCGTCTGCGCGGGGGTTGCCTGCCATGGCGGGCCGAATGCGTTCGGTCTTTTCTTTGTGCAGAAATAACTCATTATTAAACCACTTGCGGTTAGGAATTATATCTTGAAAAAACATGTCGTCAAAAAGCACAACGCGGGCAGAGGCTGTTTCGTCTGCGGTGTGAAGAACCCCTTTGGCCTGCATACGAACTTTTTTGAGCTGGATGACGGAACGCTCGCGGCAAAGGTAACCCCAAGCGAGCATCACCAGAGCTACCCGGGCCGGCTGCACGGCGGCGTGAGTGCGGCACTGCTGGACGAGACCATAGGCAGGGCGATCAACGTGCTGGAGCCGGACACATGGGCGGTCACGGTGGAGATCAGCACCCGCTACAAAAAGCCTGTGCCGTACGGCGTAGAGTTGACCGTCACCGCGCGCATTGTGGAGAACAACCGCCGCCTCTTTACGGGAGAGGGCGCAATCCTGCTACCGGACGGCGAAGTTGCCGTCACCGCCATCGCGAAGTATATGAAGCTCAAGCTCAGCGACATTGCGGACTTTGAAGCAAACGGCGAAAGCTGGCAGTGCTATCCGTATGAGAGCGATCCGGATGAGATCGACCTGCCGGAAGCGTAACCCAAATATGAGGCATTAACACAGCCCGCCGAAGAAACGGCGGGCTTGCTTGCGTTATGCGCTTTCAATTTTCGATTTCACTTTTGCATAAATCATAATTTAGGCTTGATTTGCGTTTCTTCTTTAATTTCGCAGGGCGTTGAGCGGTGCGGGGATGCGCCCGCCGCGGTGGATGAACGCCGCGCTGGACTCAGTATGCACCGCCATCACCGGCGCTGTGCCGAGCAAGCCGCCCAGTTCCACCAGATCGCCAACGTGCTTGCCCGGCGCCGGAATAATCCGCACGGCGGTGGTCTTGTTGTTGATCATGCCGATGGCGGCTTCGTCTGCGATGATCGCGGCGATGGTCTCCGCGGGTGTGTCACCCGGCACGGCGATCATATCCAGCCCGACGGAGCACACGCAGGTCATCGCCTCCAGCTTATCGATGGTCAGCGTGCCTGCCAACGCGGCTGCGATCATGCCCTCGTCCTCCGAAACCGGAATAAACGCGCCGGACAGCCCGCCAACCTGCGAACTCGCCATCACGCCGCCTTTTTTCACCGCGTCGTTGAGCAGCGCCAGCGCGGCGGTCGTGCCGTGTGTGCCGCAGCGCTCCAGCCCCATCTCTTCTAGGATGCGCGCAACGGAGTCCCCCTGCGCGGGCGTGGGCGCTAAGCTTAAATCCACGATGCCAAACGGTACGCCCAGCCGCGTGGACGCTTCCCGCGCGATGAGCTGCCCCATGCGCGTGACCTTGAACGCCGTCTTTTTCACCGTCTCCGCCACCACATCGATGGGTTGGCCTTTGACATCCCTGAGCGCATGGCAGACCACACCGGGGCCGCTGACGCCGACGTTGATGACGCACTCCGCCTCGCCCACCCCGTGGAACGCGCCCGCCATGAAGGGGTTGTCCTCCACGGCGTTGCAGAATACCACAAGCTTTGCGCAGCCGAGGCCGTCCTGATCGGCGGTGCGCGCGGCGGTCGATTTGATGATCTCGCCCATCAGGCGCACGGCATCCATGTTGATGCCCGCGCGCGTGGAAGCGACGTTGACGGAGGAGCAGACGTATCTGGTCACCGCCAGCGCCTCGGGAATCGAGCGGATGAGCCGCAGATCCCCGCGCGTAAAGCCCTTTTGCACCAGAGCGGAATAGCCGCCGATGAAGTTCACGCCGCAGGTATCCGCCGCGCGATCCATCGCCAGCGCAAAGGGGACATAGTCCTCCGTCTCGCTCGCGTCCGCAACCAGCGCCATGGGGGTAACCGAAATGCGCTTGTTGACGATGGGTATACCCATCTCGCGCTCGATTTCCTCGCCGACGGGGACGAGGCGTTCCGCGCAGCGGGTGATCTTGTCGTAGATCTTCTGCGTGGCGCGCTTCGGATCACCGTCCGCGCAGTCTCTAAGCGAAATCCCCATCGTGATGGTGCGGATATCGAGGTGCTCGCGGTCGATCATGTGCTGGGTTTCGAAGATTTCCTTGAGGTCGATCATCGCTCTGCCCCCTTATATCCGGTGCATGGCGTTGAAGATGTCTTCCCGCTGAATGCGAATCGTCATGCCGAGGCGCTCGCCCTCTGCGTCCAGAACGGTGGAGATATCACCAAAGGGAACGCTTGCTTCCTTGATATCCACAAGCATGACCATGGTGAACATGCCGCCGAGGATGGTTTGGGAGATGTCGAGGACGTTGACGTTGATGCCCGCGAGGGCGACGCAGATTCCCGCGATGATGCCCACGCGGTCGTGGCCGATGACGGTGACGATGGCATGCATGATTATACTGGCTCCATTCATAATATGTACTTTCGTTTCGGAGAGTTTAACATAATGGGGGGTGGAAAGCAACGGAGGGATAGTTATTAACTCATCCGAAGTTTCAATAACAGAAGTAATTTGTTTCGATAGTAACTAGTTGATATAATGTGTTTAGTCGAAATTCAGACTTAGAGGTGCTTCATGAATAACAAAATTACAGGTTTCACGAAAATTGATTCTGCGGAATTTGTATTCTACCTCAATGATTATTTTTTGACGTTGGTTTATATTGATGGTGGTTTCCCTGAAGACATTAAATTAAAAAAGCGCAAAGTTGACATACTGAAAGGCACCACTAGTTGCGACAAGCAAATATGCTTTTTCACGTTATCCTTATGCAGCCCTGACGAAACTAATGTAATTTACTCTGCAATATCCTCATATTTTATTGGAGACTAACAGAGTTCTTACGTTGATTTTGATTCTTTTTCAGCAATCTCTTTTACCGGATGTGTAATTGATAAGTACTTTTCTCAAGCTAATAAGCTGAATGGGCAAAAACAATCAAATAAAAATGAACCTGCCATCTTTTTCAAACCTGATAGTGCTGTTGATTTTATCGTAAATATCAACACGAATCAGAAACTCAAGTTCAGTGTTTCTGATCCAACTTTACCTGGGCAATATGGTGGAGTATTTGGAAATATGAATTCTTCACTTTTCTACTCAACGGATGTCAATTGGGGAATAGCTGATTTAATCAATGTTTATAGAAGTATTTATGGACTATTTGCATTCCTCAACTTTCGAAGCAATATAAGCTTCAAAGACGTTGCATTATACAAACGAGTTGATTCAGAGAATTTCTTAAAAGTTGCAACATATTATGTCGCCATAGAATACCCTTGTACAGAAGTAAAAGCTATAAAAACTATAATACATCCCTACATAAATGAAAAAATTGCCGATTTGTTTGACTATGTCCAGCAACTACAAAAGCACCTGTGTTTCATTCCAAGCAATGATGTGGATAGTAGTGTTCTCGATTATCAAA
>JAUYTF010000055.1 GCA_030695285.1 Eubacteriales bacterium
GCAGACATGGATCTGATTAGCTCTGATCTTGCGATGCGGAACAAAGCAAAGCAGTTCCTCAAGAGCTGCATCGAGAAGACTGCGGATCTGGGCGGCAAGGTATTCAGCGGCCCCATGTTTCAGGGGCTCTGCAACACTACGCAGACCGGCCCGACCGCAGATGAACGCAAATACGCCGTGGACGGCTTGCGCGAGTGCGCGCTGTATGCCAAAGAAAAGGGCGTAAGGCTTGCGGCTGAGCCGCTGAACCGATTCGAAATGTATCTGCTGAATTCTATCGAGCAGGCATACGAGTTTTGCGTGGAGGTTGGCGTGGATTCGCTCGGCATTCTGGCCGACACGCACCACAGCAATATCGAAGAATACGACACCGCCGCATCATGGTCCCGCGTGATGGACAAGATTCATAGCGTACATATCTCGGAAAACAATCGAGGCATCCCGGGATACGGGCATGCGATTCCTCCGTCCGTCTTTGAAGCGCTCAAAAACGGCGGTTATAAGGGAAATGTCATCATCGAGGCGTTCAACGCGAACGTTCCGGAAACGCTGCCGCTGCTGCGTCTCTGGCGGCCCTTTGTGAAGGATACGGACGAAATCGCAATCAAAGGGTTGGAGTTTATCCGTAAACACCTGTAGGGAATTATCTGTGCGCTGCAGGCGGATGCTGTCCGCCTGCAACGCAAAAGAGCTGCAAATCCGCTCAATATGAGCAATGAAACGGTGCTTTGGGAGAAGAACTGTTTTGTAAAAAATTGCTTGATTAACTATACAATTCGAAAAAATGTATTGACAATATAGTTTCGATCTGATTAAATGAAATAGTCTCATTTAATCGAATAAACCACATCAACTTATAGCATCCTTATCAATCCGGTTTTGACTTTTTTTCACACAAACTCGACAGAACAAAAGAATATACGATGTCATTTTCGCAGTAAGACAGAAATTTTACACAGCAGAACTGATTGTAACAAAGATCGGCAACTTATACGTATAAACCGCTTTTCATCGGCTTACTCTTTACAAAGCAGCTTCAATTCTGCGTGATCACGGGAGAAAGGTTGAGCATTATGGCGAAGAGAAAGATCGCAATCATCGGCGCGGGCAGCATCATATTCTGCAAGACGCTCATTTTGGACATACTTGGTACGCCGGGTCTGGAAGGCACCGAGTTTGCCTTGATGGCACCAACGACGAAAAAATCGTCGCAAGTCGAAAAATACATCAAAAAAGTAATAGAGCATAATCGCCTCGACGCGTCGGTCTATGTCACGACAGACCGCACGGATGCCATCCGAGGTGCAAAATTTATCATCACGACACTGCAGGTTGGCGGCGTCTCCGCGTTTGAGCTGGATTATCGCATCCCGCTGAAGTATGGCGTAGATCAATGCATCGGCGATTCCATGGGGCCCGGCGGGCTGTTTCGCGCGCTTCGCAGCATTCCGGTCATGACGGAGATTGCGGAGGATGTCAAGCGTTATGCCGCGCCCGATGCGCTGATTTTGAACTATGTCAACCCGATGGCGATGGTCTGCTGGGCGCTGGGCACCACCGGGGTCAACTTTGTCGGCCTCTGCCACGGAGTCCAGACTACGCTGGATCTCATCTCCGGCTATGTGGGCGTGCCCAAAGAAGAGATCGACTACTTATGCGCGGGCATCAATCATATGGCATGGTTTCTGAAGATCAAAAAGAACGGCAAGGATCTCTATCCTCTGCTCAAGCAGCGGTTTGAACTGCCGGAGTACTACGTCAACGAAAAGGTCAGGGGCGAGGTGCTTCGCCAGTTTGGCTACTTCATGACCGAGTCGACGGGGCATCTTTCCGAATATCTGCCGTGGTTCCGCTCCAGCAAACGCGCGATGGAATTGTACTGCGACGAACCCGGGTTTGGCGGGGAGACGGGGGCATACTACAACTGGTGTGCCCATGTCGCCGGTAAATATGAAACGGAACTCGCGCTTGAGAACGAACCGCTGGCGCTGCCCAAGCGCAGCATCGAATACGGATCGTACATCATTGAAGCCATGGAGACGGGGAAAGTATTCAAACTCAACGGCAATGTTCGCAACGACGGCATCCTATCCGATTTTCCTGCCGACTGCTGCGCGGAGGGCCCGATCTACGTAGACGCGCTTGGTCTACATCCGGTCAAAGTAGGCTCGCTTCCTACACAGTGCGCCGCGCTGAATATGACGAATATCACGGTGCAGGGATTGGGCGTAAAGGCCGCTCTGCAGGCGGACGCGGAGATGATTGTCGCGGCAGCGGCGCTCGATCCGCTCACGGCAACGCAGTGCACGCTCAACGAGGTTCGCCAGATGTGCTCCGAAATGCTGGAAGCACAGCGGCAATGGCTCCCTTCGTTCGAAGGCAAGTCGATCAAACAGGTGCCGACCATCAGCATTCCCAAAGACGTGAAACGAGCGGATGCACCGGTTGATCCTGCGCTTGCGATCATGGCGCGTTTCGGAGAACTCGGCAATTAACCAACACAAAATTGAGCAACGACCGGGGGCACCTCGTGCCTATCGTTTCGAAAACAGCGAAGAGGTCAGTTAGGGGTTGCTTCACACCCCACTAATATAACTTAAAGGAGAGTTTGCCATGAAAAAAGTATCGATTGGTAGCTGGGCTTACATATTCGGAGAATATGCAAGCAACCCGATATCCCTGCGTGACCTGTGCAAACGCTTAAACGAACTGGGATTCGACGGCATCAGCCTGGGCGGCTTTAAACCCCATGCGCATCCCGATGACTGGGGCACCCCCGAAAAGATGGCTGAGCTAAAGGCCATTCTCTCGGAGAACAACCTGGAGGTTGCTGATTTTGCCGCGGATATGTGGAGCGTAAATGCGCTGCAGCAGGGCAAAGATTATATCGATATCTTTACCAAGAACGTGGATTTCTGCGACAAGATGGGTTTTCCCATCATTCGCGTCGATTCCGATGCACCGCCGAAGCTTCCGGAAGGCATGACGTATGATCAGGTGAAGGCGTATTATGTAGACCTCTTTAAAAAGTGCGCAAAGATCGCTGCTGCGAAGAATCTGGAAGTTGTCTGGGAGTTTGAACCCGGTTTTATCATCAATGAGCCCAAGAATATCGTCGAAGTCACCAAAGCGGTGAACGAGCCCAACTTCAAGATTCTCTTTGATACCTGCCATGCGCACATGAGTGCAGTGGAAGGCGCAAACCACATTGAGCCGGGTTGCAAGCTGGAAGGCGGCATCGTCGAATTCTGTGAAATGCTCGATGGTTTGATCGGCGTGGTGCATGTGATCGATTCAGATGGCTCGCTCAACACGCAAAACACAAGCACGCATGCGCCGTTCGGCATCGGGAAGATCGATTTCGACGTCGTGATTCCGGCCTTGCTGGACAAAGCGCACTATACCGGCGACTGGTGGGCAATTGACCTGTGCGAATGGGGCGATGCCTGGGAGGTCACCGCGCAGTGCAAAGAGTTTGTCGACAAGCAGATCAACGAGAAGTTCTGCAAGTAATCAAAGGAGGAGCAAGCAATGGAAGGCAAGATGCGGGCGCAGGTTTTTTACGAAGCCGAAGTCATGAAGCTGGAAATGATCGACATCCCCAAGATTTCCGACAATGAAGTGCTCGTGCGCGTGAAAGCGACAGGCATCTGCGGATCGGACGTCTCCTACTATTACGGACACAGCCCGGTCGGGACAGCGGACGGCAAAGGCCCGCTGGTGCTCGGACACGAATTCAGCGGCGAGATCGTCGAGGTTGGCGCTCTGCCCGCGTCGCTCGGGCTCTTCAAGCCGGGTGACCGCGTCACCTGCAACCCGGTCATGCAGTGCAACGCTTGCCCTGCGTGCGCCGAGGGAAAATTCAATATCTGCTCAAACATGGTCGTGCCGGGTGTAACGGTAAACGGTGCTTTTGCGGAATACTGCAAGCTGAACTATACGCACGTATACAAGATTCCCGATTCGATGACCTTCGAGGATGCCGCCATCATCGAACCGCTTGCTTGCGGCACATATGGCGTGAAAAAACTCGAAGTGAAGCCCGGCGAGTTCGTCGTCGTGTTCGGGCCTGGTCCTATCGGCATCATGATGGTGCAGCTGATTAAGGCAAGCGGCGCGGGTAAAGTTGCTGTCGTGGGCACGAGGGATTACCCCTTGAACGTGGCGCTGGAACTCGGAGCGGACTATGCGATCAATGTAAAGGATACCCATTCTGAAAACTTTGCAGCGGACGTAAATCAGCGCATCGCAGAATTGACAAACGGGAGAATGGCGGATAAGGTAATCGTACCGACCAACTCCAAGCAGGCTTTGCAGGACGCGCTGACCGTGTCCGGCGCCGGCGCGACGATCGTTTACTTTGGCCTCCCCGGTGCTGATGATAAAATCGAGGTTCCGGCGCTGCAGACCATACAGTCCGACAAAACGATCAAATTCGCTTGGCTCGCGCCGCTCGTGTGGCCTACGGCCATCAGCGCGGTGGGCAACGGCCTCGTGAAACTCGACAAACTCGTGACGCATCGATTCTCGTTGGAGGATGCTGAAAAGGGCATACAGTTCATGAAAGTTGGAAAAGGCGATAAACTCAAG
>JAUYTF010000056.1 GCA_030695285.1 Eubacteriales bacterium
TTAGCAACTTGCCAAAGGCATTGCTCGGCTCGTCGGTCGAAGGGGTTTTATCCTCTTCCACGGCGCGCAGATGAGCCATGCTCTCGCGGATTTCGAAATCCAGCGCGGGGTTTGCTCTTGCGGCTTTGCGATAGGCTCTTTTCAGCGCAGCGCGCGCCACGCGGGCTTTCATGTTCTTTTCGTCCGCCGCGTCGTCTGCGGCTTTATACCAGGCAAGCAGCACATTGACGTCCGCCGCATAATCGAGCACAGGTGAAGCGTCCGCCATCGCCCGCCTGCCGCGATAGATGCGCGGGCCGCAGTTGCCGGGCGAAAACTTCGCTCTGCCGCTGACGGCAAAGAGCGTCAGCGCGAGAAACGCGCAGTCATAGCTCAGCGTCAGCCGCTCCAGCTGTCCGTAGCGCCTGCCGATGCTCTTGCAAAGTCCGCAGTATATCCCGCGGTACTCCGCCTGTTCGCGCACCTTCAGTTCGCACTCCAGCGGGCGGATATAGCCAAACATATGCCGTTTCCTTTCTGCGTACAGAAAATATTGTATCATGCAATGGCATCTGTGAGAATGCCTTTTTTCCGTCGATGGTGTGAACGAATGTGAAACAACCCCTTTTTGCGCGAAAACCTGGCGCAAAAAAGCCGCGGCGTCCTGCTGCGGCTGGTTTTGCGTGCTAGAAGCGTTTTAGTCGTTACTTGCCCGCGAGATACTGGTTGATGTCGCCGATGAGCGTGTCGGGATCGATTCCATGTACCGCACAGGCCTGCTCAATCGTCTCGCCGTGCGCCATCGCGCAGCCGAGGCAGTGCATGCCCGCGCTCATGAGAATATCCGCGGTGCCTTCGTCCAGTTCGATCACCTGATGAATGAGCATATCTTTTGTTGCCTGCATTTGTTTCGTCCTCCAAAGTTGTTTCGCTAGTCGTTCTTAATCACTAGCTGTTTACTAGTATATCATCATTTCTTGAAAAATAAAGTGCTTTTCCAACGGAATTTCGCGTAAGTTGCGTAAAAAACCGATGCATTCGCCGTTTAGCTGCGGGTTTCGAAGACGTTCCCGCAGTTGGTGCAGGTCACGCGGATTCTCCCCTTGCCGCGCGGGACGCGAAGCCGCTGCGCACACTGCGGACAGATGAGGTACTTGTATTGCTTCATTTCACTCCATGTCGGGTTCTTTTGCGCGCCCTTTGCGCGGGTGGTGCCGCTCTTGGCTCCGGTGCGCTTTGCGCGGAAGGTGCGTCGAAACCAGTCCTTGACCGCTGTTTCATAGGTCAGGTATTTCATGTTTTCTTGATAGCGCTTGTTGAAGTCTTTGCTCATCATGCGAATCACCATCAGCACGAGCAGCGCGCCGCTCAACAAGCTAAACACAATTCTCAGCCATCCGACCGTGCCGGAGACAAGCATGCCGATGAGCGACAGTGCCAGCGCGAAAATGAGCATCGCGCGGCCCAGCTCGTCTATGCCTCTTTTCATCTGTTGAAACATCCGTATCCCTCGCTTTGGTTTGGTATCAATCGGCACGTCGGCCGTTATAATTCAGATCAGGTCGGGTGAACTGCCCGTTGCGCATCTAAGCGGCGCGGCAGCAGTTATCGGCTCAAGTACAGCCGCGCGGTCAGCGGCCCAAGCAGCATTTTCGCTTCGCCGTTCTGCGGCGTGAGCGTCTCTTGCGTGAGCACGTCCGTCAGCATTTGATCCAGTCCAATGGGGCTTTCCCCGTCCGCGCCCTGCGGAATGTCGTCCGGGTGCAGCGTCACGGTCTGTTCCCGTTCGCCGCGGTTGATCAGCAGCAGCGCCTGCTCCCCGCTTTCAGGCAGCCAGCGCAGCACGGCGAATACCTCCGGCGAGAGCGCGCCCATGCGGCAAAGCCCTCGCTTGAGCGCGGCGCTTTCCTTGCGCGCGCGCATCAGGGCGGAATAGCCCGCAAAAACCGCCTCGTTCTGTGCGCCCCAGGGATAGGTGCCGCGGTTAAAAGGATCGCTCATGCCCGTCATACCCGCCTCGTCTCCATAATAGACACAGGGCACGCCCGGTAACGCCATCTGCAGCGCGGCCGCGAGGATCAGGCGAAGGTAGCCCTTCTCTTGATCCTGCTCATTCGGGCGAAACGCCGCCTGCAGTTTGCGCGAGACCGCGTTGCGATCCGGTGCGCCACTCAGCGCGGTTGCCGCGCGGATGATGTCGTGGGAGCTGATCAAATTCAGGCACGCCTCGAAAAACGGCCTCGGATAATGCTCCCGCAGCGTTTGCAGCGCGTGATCGAGCGCGTACGCGTCCGTTCGCGCGATTAAAAACGAGATCGCGGCCTCGGTGAAGGGATAGTTCATCGCGCTGTCGAGCTCGTCGCCGTTGACATAGCCGCGCCTGCCCTCCGGGCCGTATTTGTTGGAGCAATCCTCCCAAACTTCGCCGAGCAGCACGCTCTCCGGGTCGTTTTGCTTCATCCTACGGCGCAAAGTGCGAATGAACTCGTCCGGCAGTTCGTCTGCCACGTCCAGCCGCCAGCTTGTTGCGCCCACGCCCGCCCAGTGCGAGAGCACTCCGTGTTCGCCTGCGATGAAGTCCGTATAGCTTGGCTCCAGCTCGTTGACGTTTGGCAGCGAGGGGAAGCCCCACCAGCTATCGTAATGCTTGCGATCTCCCGCAAAGCGATACCAGCTTTTGTAAGGTGAATCGTCCGCCTCATAAGCGCCAACGCCGTCGTAGCGTGAATACTTGTCAAAATAGCGGCTGTCCGCGCCCGTGTGCGAAAACACGCCGTCAAGCATGATGCGGATTCCCCGCTGCCCCGCTTCTGCGCAGAGTGCGCGAAACTCGTCTTCGCTGCCGAAGATCGGGTCGATGCGGTGATAGTCCGCCGTGTCATAGCGGTGGTTGCTTGCGGACTCAAACACGGGATTGAGGTAGAGCGCGGTCACGCCCAGCGAGGCAAGGTAACCGAGCTTCTCGCGGATGCCGTTACTATCCCCGCCGAAAAAGTCATTGGGCTCATAGTCCGAAGCGCCGGGTGCGGGCGTATAGCACACGTCCTCGCTCCAGCGGTCGTGAATGCGCAAAAACCTACCCTTGTTGACGTGATATTTCGCGCGCTCGCGGAAGTCCTCCCAGCTGCTCCTGCGGAAGCGGTCGGGAAATATCTGATACACGATCCCCTCGCGCCAGTGCGCGGGTGTGGCGAAAGCGCCGTCGTAAACCGTGATCTGATAGGAGCGCGGCGCGTGAAATTCCAACCGCCCTTCTCCGCTGTCCGCGCCGTAATACTGTGTGCGCCCGTCGCTCGTGCGTATGATGAAATAATACCAAACGAGGCAGGGCGCTTCCGGCATGGGGACGTCTCCATAGGCGCGCCCATCCACATGCGTCAGGTCAAAGAAGGACTCCACGCCTAGTTGGTTATACAGGCGCAGCTGTAAGCGCGCACCCGGGTCGCCGCCGATCTCGGCCTCGATATGTACGCTCGTGCTGCAAGGCACCGCGCCTTGCGGTCTGCGAAACGAGAGGAGTCTTGAATGGTGTCGAAACGTGATCATAAGCATAGTATAGCGGATTCCCCCGAGCCGGGCATAGCATTACGCGGAATGTTGCGAGCTTTTCACAATTCTACCGTCTTGGAAAAAGCAGCTTCCGTTTTGACACAAATTGCGTGCCTTTCGCGCCCTCAAGCCGCAAAAAAGCCGCGCTTGCTTCAGGCATCTTCGCCCGCCTTGCTGCGGCTGTCGAAAGTCTTATTTGCGCGGAACGATCTCGTCCTGAGATTTGAAAATGTGCCCCGCCTTGACCACGCCGCGCACACGCGAGAGCGGATAGATGGAGGCATGGGGTTCGATCACCGTGCCGGGGTTTAATACGCTGTTGCAGCCCACCTCGACATGGTCGCCCAGGATTGCGCCGAATTTTTTGAGCCCCGTCTCATGGGTGACTCCGCCAAATCGCACGACGACGAGCGACTTGTCGCTCTTGACGTTGGAGCAGATCGCCCCTGCGCCCATGTGCGAATAGTGGCCCAAAATGCTGTCTCCAACGTAGTTATAGTGCGGCACCTGCACCTTGTCAAAGAGGATGCAGTTTTTCAGTTCGGTCGAGTTGCCCACCACGCACCCACGGCCAACGAGCACGCAGCCGCGGATAAACGCGCCGGGCCGTACCTCCGTGTGCTCTCCGATGATGGTCGGCCCTGCGATATAGGTATTCGGGTACAGCATTGCGCTTCTATGAATCCAGACCTCTTCGCCGGGATGGTCATACTCCTGCGGGTTTAGCGCAGGCCCTATCTCGCGCACAAACCCTTTGATCTTGGGCAGCACTTCCCAGGGATAGGTCGTTTCAGAGAATAGTTTCCACGCCAGCGTCGCGGAAAGGTCAGCAAACATATCTGTATTCTTCATGCATTCATCCGTTCCTTTATCTGCGCCCGCATCATCGCCACTTCTCAGCGAAGCAACACAACCGTCTATGCCAAGTGCGGTCGTGTTACTGGTTTTCCTGCGCAATGGAGCGGAAGCGCGTATATTCGCCTTGCCAGAGTAGTTTAATCAATCCTGTTGCACCGTGACGGTGCTTTGCGATGATGATCTGGCTTGTGTTGTCGCCCATCTCGTACTCCTGCGTATCGGGGTATGCCGCAGGGCGGTAGAGCAAAATGACCATGTCCGCATCCTGCTCAATGGAGCCGCTCTCGCGCAGATCCGAAATGACCGGCCTGTGGTCGGAGCGGTTATCTGGGCCGCGGTTGAGCTGGCAGAGCAGTATGATCGGCACATTGAGCTCGCGCGCAAGCAGTTTAAGCTGACGCGTCATGTCTGAGATCTCCTGCATGCGGTTTCCGTCCTTGCGGGTGCTGCTGGCCTGCATGAGCTGCAGATAGTCGATGACGATCATATCCAGCCCCGCGCGCGCGGAGAGCCTGCGGCATTTGCTGCGGATCATCGATACATTCGCGCCGCTGGAGTCGTCGATATAGATCTTTGCCCTGCTCATGGGGTCCATGATCTCCATGAGAGAGTTCATTTCGTTGTTGCCGATGAGGCCTTCCTTGATGCGCTGGGAGTCCACCGTAGCCTCCGTGCAGAGCATGCGCATGACGAGCTGCTCACGGCTCATCTCAAGGCTGAAGACCACAACCGTGCGCGCGTTGTGCACGGCCGCATATTGAACCACGTTCATTGCAAAGCTCGATTTGCCCATAGCGGGGCGGCTCGCCACGATGATCAGATCGCTTTTTTGAAAACCGTTTGTCAAGCGATCCAGATCGACAAAACCGCTTGGTACTCCTGTGATCTTTCCGCGCCGCTGTGCCAGCTCGCCGATGAGGTGATACGCCTCCGGCACGATCTGCTCCATAGGCAAGAGCGTGCCCTGCACCTTGCGCATGGAGATTTCATAGATGCGCTTTTCAGCCTGGTTTAGCGTGTCTTCCAGCTCTTTTTCGTCATCCATGCCGTCGCGCATGATTTCACCGCCCGCGCGGATCAGTGCGCGCTGCGTGCTCTTGGTCTCCACGAGGCTGATGTAGTGCTGCACATTCGCGGCAGTCGGCACAAACGTGACGAGGTCGGTGAGGTACGTCAGTCCGCCCGCCATGTCGAGCTTGTTGCGCCGCTCCAGCTCGGCGATGAGGGTGACGAGGTCAACCGCGTTTCCGCCCGCGCGCACATCCCGCATGGCGGCGAAGATCGTCGCATTTGCGGGAACGTAAAAGTCCTCTTCGTGCAGCTGCTCGAGGCAGATTTCCAGCGCGCCGGCGTCGATGAGCATGCTGCCGAGGACGGAGCGCTCCGCGTCGCTCACGTGCGGCAGTGTGGTTATGCCACCGGTCTGGTTGAATTCGTATTGCTCCATCGGTCGCTCCGATCCGTTCGCTTTTGAAAAATATAGTTCATAGCCAGTTCACCCCGCGCCGGAAGCGCAGCAGGCGGGCAAAGTGTCAGCACTTTTCTACGACGACCTTCACCAGCGCGAACGTGTTCTCATACAGGCTCACGCGGACGTTGTATTCGCCCAGCGCGCGGATGGGTTCAGGCAGCGAAATCTTTTTCTTGTCGATCTCTATCTGTTTCTGCTCGACAATCGCGGCAGCGACCTCTTTGCCGGTGATCGAGCCAAACAGATGCCCGTTTTCGCCCACTTTTGCTTTCACGGTGACAACAGAGCCTTCCAGCTGCTTGGCAAGCTCGCGCGCTGCGACGCCCGCTTGAAATTTCTTGTGCGCAGCGGCGCTCTTTTGAATGCTCGCGGCGTTGACCGCCTGTGCGTCCGCCGGGGTTGCCAGCTTGCGCGGCAGGAGAAAATTACGCGCGTAGCCATCCGAAACGTCCACGATCTCGCCCTTTTTGCCGGTTCCCTTAACATCCTGTTCCAATAAAAGTTTCATAGTGTATGCAATACCTCCTGCGTATAGTGTTCAATCGCGGTGCGCACCAGCGCCTCCGCCTCCTCGAGTTCCATGTTAACTAGCTGAGCGCCTGCCATAGACAGGTGTCCGCCGCCGCCGAGACGCTCGCATACGATCTGTACGTTCAGATCGCCCAGCGAGCGGCCGCTGACGCTGATGTTCTCGCCATCGCGGCCTAAGACGAACGCCGCCCCGATGCCTTTGATGCCGACGAGCTCATCCGCCGATTTTGCGGCGATGAGCGCAGCGTTTTTGATTTCCTCGCCAACGCTGGCCAGCGCTATACCGCCGGGCATGATCTCCGCGCTGCGCACGGTGGTCGCCACGTCGCCAAAGCTCTCCATGTCGTCCTGAAACATCTGCTTGACAATGCTCGTCTCCGCGCCGTTTTTGCGCAGATATCCCGCGGCCTCAAACGTGCGCGAGCCGACGTTGAACGCGAAATGCTTGGTGTCGATCGTGATGCCCGCAAGCAGCGTTGCGCAAACCAGCGCGGGCGGGCGAATGTTTACGTCAAAGTATTGCAAAAGCTCTGTGACCAGTTCGCTTGTGGAGGAAGCGCGCGCCTCCAGAAAATGCAGCGTGGGGCTCTCTATGTGATCCGCACCGCGCCTGTGGTGGTCGATCACGACAACACGGCCCGCAAGCTCCAGTAGCTTTGGCGCAACCAGTGAGCCCACGCGCTGGGTATCCACCACCACGAGCACGCTTGTCGGGCGCATGATGCGCTCTGCGTACTCAGGCGTGATGAGCAATCCGCCAAAGGCGTGGTTGTCGCGGATGAGCTCCAGCGCGTGCTCGATCATATTGTTTTGTTCGCCCAGCACAATAAAGGCGCGAGATCCCGCGTGCCTGGCGCAGGTTGCAACGCCGAGCGCCGCGCCGATGCAATCCATATCCGGTCTGCTGTGGCCAACGATAAAGACATCTCCCGTGTTGTCGAACAACTGCCGCAAGGCCTTGCTAAAGAGGCGCATTTTCACACGGCTCTGCATCGCCTCCAGCTGCCGTCTGCCGCCATAAAACACGTATCCGCCGCCTTTTTTGATGACGGCCTGATCGCCGCCGCGCCCAAGCGCCAGCTCCATTGCCTGGCGCGCGCTCTCTTCCGCGCGCGAAACGCGATCCGCTTCCCCAATGGCGATCGAGAGCGAAACCAGCATGCTCGTGCCCGTGTCGATTCCGTGCGCCTGCTCCAGCAGGGGAAAGCGCGACCGCTCCATCTGCGCCAGGTGCTGCGCCTCAAACACGACGAAATAGCGCCCGTTTTCATAGCGCCGGTACACGCCTTCGATGTCTTTCACAAAGTCGGCCACCAGCCGCTCTACCTCCGCAAAAACGCTCGTGCGGTGAAACTGCACGTCCGCCGAGAGTTCTTCGTAGTTGTCGATGTAGATGAGCGCGACGTAAGGCATCTGCTCTTCAAATAGGCGCTGATAGTGCGCGGCTTCCGTGCGGTCCAGCCAATATTGAAAGAGCATCGCGCGCTCGTCGCTTTCGCGGTAAACGGGCACGCTCATCACCTGATACACATTGCCCGCGCGCTCCATCGATACGGCAACCAGCGGGGCGGAGAAATCAAAGTGCGGCTGTTCGCGCAAGATATCCGGTTCGTCAAAAATCTTTTGCATGCTCTCGTTGCGCCAGACGATATTGCCGTCGCGATCGATCAGCGCGCAGGGAATGGAAACCTGATTCACAAGGCGTGACGAGATCTCGGAGTTTTCGCGGAACACGTCGTCCATGCGCTTTTGCATGGCTGCGGCGCGTCTGCGTTCCAGCATAAGGCTGACGAAAAACACAAGAACCGATGTGCCAAGCGCGATAGCGGCGACGGTGAAACGGTAGGCGAAATACCAGCCGGAAGTGAAGACGGCAAGGCTCAGCAAACAAATCAGTATGCCAAGCGGCAGGAGAACTGTTTTCGTTTTCTTCATACCGGCTCACTTTCTTAAGTCGTTCATCCTGTCATACGGCTTCCGCAGCTTTGCCTGTCGCAGCCGGCGGTTAGAATCGCGCGTGTTTAACCCGCTTCCCGCGGCGGAGTGCCCCGCATGCGCTCCCGCAGGCGAAAGATCAGGTCAAAACAGCCCAGCAGCACGAGCGCCGTGAGTGCAAACCGCAGCAGAACGCCGATGCCGGTATAGGCCAGCGCGCGCACTGCCACAATATTTCTCCTAGATCGCGCGATGAAAAAGTCCACCACGCATAGCCCCTGCAAAAACAGCGGAAGCGCGATCAGCACATTGGCCGTAACGGCGAAGCTATCGGCAAACGCCCAGTCCGTCCAATCCAGCACCAGAGAACCAATCAGGATCACGAACAGACCCAGCGTCATGCTGCGCGGCAGCGTCCAGTCGCGAAACGGGCGGATCGGGGAGATCGCAATCTCCGGATGCTTGCGGCAGAAAAGCCGGAAGAAGAGCAGGTTGCAGAGCCCCAGTATGCTGGAGAAAATACACAGCACAGCGACAAAAAATGTCGGCACGGCCTGTTCCATCGCGTCCATGGTATCCAGAACCGTCTTTGCCACGTCTGCGCTGATCTGCGGCGTCTGCGCAAGCGTCGCGCGGTAAAACTCGTTCATGGAACCCATGGCCGCTTGAATATCTGCAAACGCGCCTCTGCCATCCAGTATGCCCGGCAGGCAAACGGCTACATACAATCCGACCAGTAACACACCCGCCAGCAGCAGGGCTGTATCCGTGTTGCCCGCGCGGCGCGTCATCAGCGCATAAAGCAGCACGGCGCTCAGCACAGCCGCGCCCGTCAGCCCCGCAGCGACAACCGTCGGCATAAACGAGAACAACGCTGCCGCAAAAACCGCAAAGGGCAAGAGCATCCACTGCGGCTTCGTCCTTGCGCCGGCATAAGCCCAGTAAGCCGGTGCTATCAGCAGCGCGACGGGCAGAATGGCCGAAAAAAGTGCGAGGATCACAGAAAGCAAGAGTACCAGCCAACCGCGCGAGCCTGCGCGGGGCGAACGTTGGTTAGAATTTTCCATGTCATCATTCTATCGTCCGGCGCGCAAGAAATCAAGGCGCAGGACGCGCTCCGGGCAGAGTATTTGCAAAGATCGACCGCAGCAGGCCGGAAGAAAGCCGGAAGCGTGCGCCTCCGGCTCAAACTCGTTCGCTCTACAACCGTACGTTACGGTGCGCTCGTCCTTGCCGCAAGTGCGGCTTCGATGTCCCAGCTGCTGAGCGCAAGTTTTTTGAGCAAAACGCGCTTTACGCTCTCGTCGATGCGCGCCTGCGTCAAAAGCCCGTCCGCAGCCGCCAAATTCAGCGCTTCCACAATCGCCTGCTGCTTGTCGCTCACCGCGCCGCAGATGATGATATCCCCTCCCGCGAGCAAAAAGCGCACCGCAGCGTCGCCGACATCGTAACGATTCGTCAGCCCTTCCATGCGGAAGTCATCGCTGAGTACCAGTCCCTCAAACCCCATCTCGCCACGCAGCAAGTCCGTGATAATGGGTTTGCTCATGGTGGCGATATCCGTTGTGTCCAGTGCGGGGTAAAACACGTGTGCGACCATGACAGCGTCCACGCCGGATTCGATCGCGCTTTGAAACGGAATGAGGTCATAGCTTTGCAGCGCTTCCAGCGTTTTATTCACCGTGGGAGTCACCGCGTGGGAGTCCTCGTTTGTGCCGCCGTGCCCCGGGAAATGCTTTGCACAGGAGAGGCAGCCGCCCGCGTGAAGACCGTCGATGATCGCGCTGCCGATGGCCGCTGTAATGCCCGCGTCCTCGGAGATGATCCGCGTTTCCAGAAATGTATCCATCGGGTTCTCGGAGACGTCCAGCACAGGCGCGAGATCCATATTGATGCCAACGCTGACGAGCATTGCCCCGATGGTCTGAAATTGCTCCATCGCATAGTCAGCGTCCCGTCGCCGCCCAAGCGAGCGTGCGGACACCGGCTGCGGCTTCCAACGGAAGCGAACTACACTGCCGCCTTCCACGTCGATGCCGATGAGCGGCGGAATATCGTTGTTGCCGGTGCCTGCTATCTTTGCTGTAAGCTTCTTCGTTTGAGCAAATCCGCCGTCGTTGTTCGTGCTTTTGATGTTCGGCCCGTAGAGTATCGCGTTGCCGACCTCGTAGCTGTTCCAGACATCGCGAAAGGGATTTTGCACGTCGGTCGTGCCGGAGAAGCCAAACATGACCAGCTGCCCCAGCTTTTCCCGCGTGCTCATGGTCGCCATGTATCGCTCGACCCACTCCAGCGCAGTCACGGGGGCAATCTCCTGCGTCGGTGTCGGCACCGCGGTAGCGACAGGTTCCGGCGAAGGGGTCGCGGCGGACACTTCGGATGTTGTGACCTGCTCGTCCGGTATTGCGCGCCAAACATCGTATCTCAGCGCAGGGATGACGCCAAAGAGCACACCTGCACCTAAACCAACCAGCAGCGCAAACACCGCCAGAACAAGCAGTATTCTTTTAAACGCATTTCCGAACAATAGCGTTCTCCGTTTCCTGTATATGGGATAGAGCAACATTGCCGATGAGAAATTCTTGTTCATGCGCGACTGCGACGATCCCGGAATGGCAAACAAAAAGGATCCCGCCGATATGCGCGATTTTGATCATTATACCCTGTTTCCTAAAAAAAAGTAACCCTCACATTCCGAAACGCGATGCTGGCGGCATCCTCGCAGAGAAGAAGCCGTCCCGGTTTTCGTTTTTAACGTTCGGC
>JAUYTF010000064.1 GCA_030695285.1 Eubacteriales bacterium
AGGTTCGGCTGCGGCAGATCCAGCTGCAGCTCGCGGCAGACCACTGCGGAAAAGTTGTTACGCTCGAGCATGATCGGCGCTTCATAGAGCGTCTCGACCGTCAGGTTTTCGATCACACAATCGGGTTTCACGTTGCAGAACAGCCCGATCTTGCGCTTGATGCTCTCGTCCACGGGACGATCCACGCGCATGACGATGACATTCGGCGTGATACCGGAGGATTGCAGTTCTTTGACGGAGTGCTGGGTGGGCTTGGATTTGTGCTCGTCGGAACCGGAAAGATATGGCACCAGCGTCACGTGAATGTACAGGCAGTTAGTCGGCCCCACCTCGTGGCCAACCTGACGGATGGCTTCGAGGAACGGCTGGCTCTCGATGTCGCCGATGGTGCCGCCGATCTCGGTGATGACCACGTCCGCATGGGTCGCATCCGCCACGCTGTAGATAAAGCGCTTGATCTCGTTGGTCACGTGCGGGATAACCTGCACCGTCTCACCCAAATATGCACCCGCTCGCTCGTTGGTGAGGATGTTCCAGTAGACTTTGCCGGTGGTGAGATTAGAGAAGCGGTTGAGGTCTTCATCGATAAAGCGTTCATAGTGCCCTAGATCAAGGTCTGTTTCCGCGCCGTCTTCGGTGACGAACACCTCGCCGTGCTGAAAGGGGCTCATCGTGCCGGGATCGACATTGATATACGGGTCCAGCTTCTGCGCGGCGACTTTCAGCCCGCGCGCCTTGAGCAAGCGTCCCAGCGACGCTGCCGTGATGCCTTTGCCAAGTCCGGATACAACACCGCCTGTTACAAAAATATACTTCGCCATACAATCTCCTCCATATCTCATCCAAATCTATCATCTAATGAACAAACACCAAATCAAACCCGAACGCGGGCAGTTTTTTCATATTCAGTTCTTCTTGTTACGAAACGTTGTCAGAAAACTGCAAAAGCAACGCCCCTTTTTGAAGAGGGGCGTGAAACAGGGTGGCTACTCCACCGTTACGCTTTTTGCGAGATTGCGCGGTTGATCCACCGCGCAGCCTTTCTGCACCGCGAGATAATACGCCAATAGCTGCATGGGAACGATCGCGCAGAGCGGTGCGAGCGTCTCATCCATCGCGTCGATCTGCCATTGTTCATGAGAGTGTCCTATTGCGCCTTCCCATACGCCGTTGGTCACGGCGAGCACATGCGCGCCGCGCACGCGAACCTCTTCCATGTTGCTGGCAACTTTTGCCTGCAAGTCCGGCTGGGTTGCGAGGGCAACGACCAGCGAGCCTTCCTCAATCAGCGCGATGGTGCCGTGCTTGAGTTCGCCCGCAGGATACGCCTCGGAATGGATATAGGAGATTTCCTTTAGTTTGAGCGCAGCTTCCATCGCGAGGGCATAGTCCATACCCCGGCCGATGAAGAACACGTGCTTGACCGCAAACGAGCGGCTGGCAAAAAACTGAATCTGCTCCTTGTTGTCGAGCACTTTTTGCATGGCGGCGGGGACAAGGCTCATTTCTTTGAGTCGGCTCGTCACCTGCTCCTGCGTCATCTCGCCGCGCTTTTGCGCGAGATCCAGCGCGCATAAGTACAGCACGATGATCTGCGTGAGATATGATTTCGTAGCGGCGACGGCGATCTCCGGCCCCGCGTAGGTATACAGCACATGCCCAGCTTCGCGCGAGATCGTGCTGCCGGTGACATTGCAAACCGCCATCGTATCACAGCCGAGCTCTTTTGCCCGGCGCAGCGCCGCGATGGTGTCCGCGGTCTCGCCGCTTTGGCTGATGACCATGAACGCTTCTCCGCGATCGATCAAATTGTCGCCATATCGGTATTCGCTAGCGATGTCCACATCCACGCGGAGCTTTGCCATGCGCTCGATGAACTTTTTGCCGAGCATCCCTGCGTGATAGGCCGTACCGCAGCTGACGATGGTGATGCGGGAAAGAGCCTTTGCGCGCGCTTCGTCCCAGGGGAAGCGATCGGACTTGAGCGTGAAATCTTTATGGTTGACATACTGATCGAAAGTCTTGCGAAACACGTCCGGCTCTTCGCAGATTTCCTTCATCATGAAGTGTTCGTAGTTGCCTTTTTTCGCGGATTCGACGTCCCAATCTACATGCATCGGCGTTTTCTCGATCTCTACGCCAAACTCGTCGAAAAACTCGATGCCGCTCTTGCGCAGAATCGCGATTTGGCGATCCTGCATGAAGCACACATCCCGCGTGTATTCTAAAATTGCCGGAATATCCGAGGCAACGATGCTCTCGTTTACACCGTGGCCGATTACCATAGGGCTGTCCTTGCAGGTGCAATAGATCGTCTCCGGATCGTCAGCAAAGATGATGGCCAGCGCAAACGAACCTTCCAGCATGGTGATCGCCTGCTTGAGCGCTGCAATCGCGTTGCCACGGTAATAGAAACCAAGCAGCTGCGCAACCACTTCCGTATCGGTTTCCGAGACAAACACACAGCCGTTTTTGACCAGCATGCTCTTGATATGAAGATAGTTTTCAATGATTCCGTTATGTACGATCGCGAGCGCTTTATGCGTGTCGGTATGCGGATGCGCGTTGACATCGGAAGGCTCTCCGTGCGTTGCCCAGCGGGTGTGGCCGATGCCGCATTTGCCGCTGACGGGAGACTCTTCCAATAGATTCTTCAGGTTTTCGATCTTGCCTTTTGCTTTACGCAGGGTCAGACGGCTGCCGTCCCAGACAGCAATGCCCGCGGAGTCGTAGCCGCGATAGGCAAGCGAGGTCAGGCCGTTCATCAGAATGGGTACGCTATTCTTGTCACCTGTATATCCAACAATTCCACACATGTAACCGGAATTCCCCCTTTGCCAAAAATGAAGCGTCCGATAATAAGCCGCCAACCGCCCACCCATTATCGGACGCAAAATCCTTTGGTCATTATACAAAACACCGTTGCCTGCCGTCAAGCAAATTTTATACAGGGCGGACACAACTTCTTGCGCCGCCCCGTATTGTCAGATACATAATATAGAAGCTTTCGGGATGATTTCTTTGATTCTCAGAATCTTGTGTCGAGGTCTCTTGTCACAGTTTTACTTCTTTTCGAAGAATTTTTCACCACAGCCATAGTGATCGAAGACGTAGTCAATATCCTTGTCGCCCCGGCCGGAGAGGTTGACGAGGATGGAACCGCGATTGTTCTCGCGGGCATATCGCATGGCGTACGCCAGCGCATGCGCACTCTCGATGGCGGGTATGATACCCTCGTAGCGACTGAGGTAGAAGAACGCTTCCATGGCCTCCTCGTCCGTCACGCTGGTATACTGCACGCGGCCGACATCATGCAGGAAAGCATGTTCGGGTCCAACCGAAGGGTAATCCAGGCCACTTGCGATGCTGTAGACCGGTAGAGGCTCGCCCTTCTCGTCCTGTAAGAGCAGACTCTCAAAGCCATGCAGCACGCCCTTTTTGCCAAACGTGATGGAGGCCGCATTGTCGCCGATGCTGGTGCCGCGCCCCATGGGCTCAACGCCGACGATCTCCACCGGCTCTTCATAGAAGGTGGTAAACAGCCCCGCCGCGTTGGAGCCGCCGCCGACGCAGGCGCAGACTACATCCGGCAGAAGCCCGGTCATTTCGACAAACTGCTCTTTGGCTTCGATACCGACGACCATCTGAAAATCGCGCACCATCTTCGGGAAGGGATGCGGACCCACGACGGAGCCGATGCAATAGATCGCGTCTTCATACTCGTTGAGGTACGCCATGAACGCCGCGTCCACCGCCTCTTTGAGCGTCTTGAGCCCGTGGGAAGCGGGAATGACGCGCGCGCCGAGTATCTTCATACGGGTGACGTTCGGGGCTTGCTTTGCGATGTCCACATCTCCCATGTAGATGTCGCACTCGAGGCCGAAGTAAGCGGCGGCGGTGGCAAGCGCAACGCCGTGCTGACCCGCGCCTGTCTCGGCGATGAGCTTCTTTTTACCGAGGAATTTCGCAAGCAGGCCTTCACCCATGCAGTGGTTGAGCTTGTGTGCGCCGGTGTGGTTGAGGTCTTCGCGCTTTAAATAGATCTGTGATTTGCCGAGCAGGCGGCTGAGCCGCTCCGCGTGATAGACGGGCGTCGGGCGCCCCTGAAACTCTTTGCGGATTCTGCGAAGCTCACTGATGAACTGCGCGCTGTGGCAGATGGTCTCATACGCGTCGTCGATCTCCTTGAACACAGGCACGAGCTGCGGCGGCAGGAACGCGCCGCCGTATTCGCCAAAGCGGCCGTTTTCGTCGGGATAGAGCTTGACATAGTTGGTGAAGTCTTTGTAGGTCATCATGGTAATTTTTTCGTCGCCCGCCGTTGGCCGCGGACTTTCGTCCTTTCTTATGTTTTGTTTTTGACTAAACTGTTTTGTGGCAAATAAAAACGCCCTCGTCTCGACGCTTACGCCGAAACAAGGACGATGCTCTCGCGGTGCCACCTTGTTTCCCGATTGTGAAATCGGGCTCTTTACGGAAATGCCAACACATTCCCCGCGATATAACGGTCACGACCCGTCGCAGGATACTCGTGTTCCCCTGCGCGCTCGGCGGTCCATTTGAACGATCGTTTCCTGCGGGGCTTTCACCAGCGCCCCTGCTCTCTAAGAGGTCGTATTCGTCCGTTATCTCCGCTTCACAGCTTATGGCGGAATTATATATGATACATCCTTGCTCGTCAAGCAGAATTTTCTGAAAGTTTTTTGTCACGAAACCGACCTGCCGCTTGTCTTATATAGTGAAACAATGAAATGCGATCATAATGGTTGAAGTTTAGTGTGTTATGTGGCATAATACACTTGATGAATATGAAACGACACGCCTTTGCAGATAGTTGCGGGCGAA
This sequence comes from Eubacteriales bacterium, assembly GCA_030695285.1. Lineage (GTDB taxonomy): Bacteria > Bacillota > Clostridia > Christensenellales > CAG-138 > UBA7703. The sequence continues at coordinate 4,846 of JAUYTF010000064.1, forward strand.
TCAGCCTGAACCGCGCTGCCTTGCGAAAGGGTTTTGCTATGAAGAAAACGCTGCTTGCCGCTCTGATAGCGCTGATGATCTTCGCGTTGATCGGCTGCCGGAAAAAGCCGGAGATCACCTATATCGATACCCTGCCCTGTGATCAGGCAAGTGGGTATACTTGGGTGGCGCGATCTAGCGCGGCCAATACCGGTCAGGTATATATTGGTCAAACCTACCGGGACGATGAAACTTACGCGCTCCTAGGCGCAAGCGGCGTGCTGGAAAACGCGTTTGCCGGCGTGGTGCCCGGCGTCGCCACCGTTAGGCTCTACTATGTGCAGCCGCTGGGCTGGGACGGATCCAACAGCGGCGCAAAGGGCACGGCATATTATGAATTCCTCGTCTACGAGGACTTGACAATCCGCTTGCTGTATTCAGAGATCGAACTGCCGGACGAGTTTTAAACTACTTGCATGCAACAAGCGGCGCTCTGTTTTTCAGAAGCGCCGCTCTTTTTATTTGCGTTTGTGTCAGCGCACAAACAATCCGTTTTCGTCTTTGTCGATGAAGAGCGTGGTGTCGGGCGCGATGTCGCTGGCGATGATCTTTCGCGCCAGCAGCGTCTCCACCTTGCTCTGCAGATACCGTTTCAGCGGACGCGCGCCGTAGAGCGGGTCGCTGCCCTCGTCGACGATATACGCCTTGGCGGCATCGGTGACGCTCACCTTAAGCTGCCGCGCGCTGAGCCGCTTGCCCAAATCGGCAATCAGAAGATCGACAATCTGCGTCAAATCCGCCTTCGTTAGCGGGCGATAGAAAACGATCTCATCCAGGCGGTTTAAAAACTCCGGCCGGAAAGACTGCTTAAGCATCTGCATCACGAGGTCTCGAGCACCGTCGGTGATGCAGCCGTCGCGGTCGATGCCTTCCAGAATCACGTCTGAGCCAATGTTGCTCGTGAGGATCAGGATGGCGTTCTTAAAGTCCACCGTCCTGCCCTGCCCGTCCGTAATGCGCCCGTCGTCCAGCACCTGCAGAAGCACGTTGAGCACGTCCGGATGCGCTTTCTCCACCTCGTCAAACAACACAACGGCATACGGCTTTCTGCGCACGGCCTCGGTCAGCTGCCCGCCCTCGTCGTAACCAACGTATCCCGGAGGTGCGCCGATGAGTCTGCTGACGCTGAATTTCTCCATATATTCGGACATATCGATGCGCACCATACTCTTCTCGTCGTCGAAGAGCGCCTGCGCGAGCGCCTTTGCCAGCTCCGTTTTGCCCACGCCCGTAGGTCCTAGAAACAGCAGCGAGCCGATGGGGCGGTTGGGGTCCTGAATACCAGCGCGGGAGCGCAGGATGGCGTCGCTGACGCGATCCACCGCCTCGTCCTGCCCGATTACGCGCTGATGCAGAATCTCCGGGAGCCTGAGCAGCTTCTCCCGCTCGCCCTCCATGAGGCGCGAAACGGGTATGCCCGTCCAGCGGGCGACGATGCGGGCGATCTCCTCCTCGCTCACGCAGTCGTGCAGATAGGTTGTCTCGTGCGTGCTGCTCTCGGCAAGCTTCTCTTCCCGTTCCAGCTCAGCGATGAGCTGCGGGAGTTTGCCGTATTTCAGCTCAGCCGCTTTGTTGAGGTCATACGCGCTCTCCGCTTTGGCAATCTCAGCGTTGGCGCGCTCGATCTCCTCGCGCAGCTGCTGCACCTTGCCAATGGCGGATTTTTCGTTTTCCCACTTGGCCTTCATCTCGTTGAAACTGGCGCGCAGCTCCGCAAGCTCCCGCTGAATATCCTCCAGATGCTCGCGGCTGAGCTTGCCTGTCTCTTTTTTCAACGCGGCTTCCTCAATCTCCAGCTGCATGATCTTGCGGCTGCTGGCATCGAGCTCTGCGGGCATACTGTCGAGCTCAGTCTTAATCAGCGCGCAGGCTTCGTCCACGAGGTCGATCGCCTTGTCCGGCAGGAAGCGATCAGAGATGTAGCGATGAGAAAGCGTGGCCGCCGCGATGAGCGCCGCGTCCTGAATCTTCACACCGTGGAATACTTCATAGCGCTCCTTGAGTCCGCGCAGGATCGAAATCGTATCCTCGACCGTCGGTTCCTCGACCAGAATGGGCTGAAACCTGCGCTCCAGCGCCGCGTCTTTTTCGATGTACTGGCGATATTCGTCCAGCGTGGTCGCGCCGATGCAATGCAGCTCGCCGCGCGCAAGCATGGGCTTGAG
>JAUYTF010000075.1 GCA_030695285.1 Eubacteriales bacterium
AGAGGATTTCGTCCAGCCTGCCAAGGGATACGCCTGCCTTGCCCATGTCTGCGAGAATACGGCCCAGCTGGCGAACCGGCCAGGTGAGCATGGCGACATAGGTGGTAAAGAGCGCAACGTTACCGAGCGTGAACGTGCCGCGATAGACGCCGACAACGCCCATGCAGAGCGAAAGGCCGATCTGAATATAGCCCACGCTGTCCGATAGCCCCCAGTAGAATCCCAGCAGTTTGATGAGCTGATAGGTCTTCTCACGATAGGAGCCGTTGAGTTTGGCAAATTTGTCGATTTCGCTTTTTTGCTGGCCAAACGCGCGCACGACGCGCACACCCGTCAGGTTCTCCTGCAACATGGTGGAAAGCGCACCCTCCGCTTCATCCGAGGCGGTGAAGTACTCCTGCACATACTTGAAATACACAAATGAGCTGATCGTCAGCAACGGCAAGAACGCCATCGAAATCAGCGTCATCCGCACATTGATGGTGAACATGACCGCCGCGGCGAGTCCGAACATGACAACCGTGCGCACGATCTCCATGAGCTGAAGATGCACAAATCTGCGTACGGTATCCACATCCGAGGTACAGCGCTGCACGAGGTCACCCGTGCTCGCGTGCTTGTGATAGTCATACGGCACGTCCTCCAGATGGCGGTAGAGGCGGTTTCTGAGTTTAGTCGCCATGCCTTCGGATGCGTAGGCGATGCTTTGCCTGCGCGTAAAGGTAAAAACGCAGTTCATGGCGGTGAAAACAAACAGCGCGACACCGCATAGAGCGAGGCTGTGCAAAAAATAGCTGCGCCCGCCGAGCGATTCGACCCAAGGTAAAATGAACCTTGGCGTAGACGTCGTGATGCCCTGAATGACATAGTCGAGCGTAAAGCTCGTCACATACGGCACAGCATAGGAAAACGCGGTGGAGAGCAGCACGCTGAGAGTTGCAAACACGACAAAGCGGCGGTGACCGTACAAGAGCTCGCCCACGAGCTTCCAGTTGGTCTTCTTGCGCTCTTTCTTTTCTATTGGAATCTTTTTTGTTTTCTTATTCTCATTCTTCTTCATAACATATCCTGTGGGTTTACCTCGACCATGGCGAACAACTCGTTTCGATGATCTCCGGCAAACGTATAAATCGTTTGGATCGCGCTGCTTAAGCGCGCCGTGCGCAGCAGCTTGATCAGTATCTGATAACGATAGGCACGTTGCTTTCTCTTGATGGGCGCGGGGGAGGCGCTATAGAGCAGAATATCCCGTTCGCCCTCTTTGCCTAGACGCTCGTCCAGCGCAAGCTTGAGCTGCTCTGCGTAGGCAGTGACCTCCGCGTGCAGTGTGGTCTCGTTATCTGAGGAAAACAGAATGCGGACAAACAGCGAAAACGGCGGAAAGACGGCTTTCTTTCGCTGCTCGAGTTCATAGGCGTAAAAGCTCTTATAGTCATGCTCCCGCGCGTAGCGGATGGCGGGATGCGCGGGCGAATAGGTTTGTATGACCACTCTGCCCGGGCTTTCGTCCCGGCCTGCGCGCCCTGCCACCTGCGTGAGCAGCTGAAATGTGCGCTCCGTGCTGCGATAGTCGGGAATCATCAACGTCGAATCCGCTGCGACCACGCCGACTAGCGTCACATTCGGGAAATCATGACCTTTGGCGATCATCTGTGTGCCGACGAGAAACTGCGCCTCACCGCGCGCAAACGTGCCGAGCATCTGCTGCATGGTATCCTTTGTGCGGATGGTATCCGTGTCCATACGAAGGGTAACGGCACTCGGGAAGAGATCGTGCAGCGCTTCCTCCACCTGCTCGGTGCCGATACCGAAATACTTGATAAACGGCTTGCCGCAGGCGGGGCATACGGTTGGCAGGGGCTTGACCGCGCCGCAGAAATGACACCGCAGGCGGTTTTCGCCCTTGTGATGAGTCATGGAAATGTCGCAATCGTCGCACTGCACAACATGTCCGCAGTTTCGGCAGGAGACGAAGGTGGAATACCCGCGCCGGTTGATGAACAGCATCGCCTGTTGGCTGTTTTTGAGACACTCGCTCAAATATTGCGCGAGCTTGCCGCTGAAGATGCCGTTGTTGCCTGCCTGAAACTCCTGTCGCATGTCGATGATCTCGACCACGGGTAGGGGGCGGTTTTGAACGCGCCCGGGCAGCTCTAGCAACTGATAACGGCCCGAGCGCGCGCGATAATAGGAGAGAAGCGATGGCGTCGCGCTGCCCAATAGCATGGGAGCACCGAACTGTTTTGCGCGATAGCTTGCAACGTCCAGCGCGCCATAGCGCGGCACGGTCTCGCTCTGATAGCTGCCCTCGTGCTCCTCGTCTACGATGATGAGGCCGACGTTTTGCATCGGCGCGAACACCGCGCTGCGGGCGCCTACGGCGACGCGCGCCTTACCGAGGCGGATTCTTCGCCATTCGTCAAAGCGTTCACCTGCGGAAAGCCTGCTGTGCAGCACGGCGATTCCGTCCGAGAACCGCTCCTGAAATAACCCGACGGTCTGCGGCGTGAGCGAAATCTCCGGCACGAGCATAATCGCTTGCCGTCCGGCCGCCAAACAATGCTCAATGGCGTGCATATACACCTCTGTCTTGCCGCTTCCGGTTACGCCGTGGAGCAGCAGCGTGCCGCTTTTGGCTTCCATCGCGCGCGTGATGGCGTCTACCGCACTTTTCTGCGCGTCGTTGAGCGTCACCTGTTTGTCCGGCAAGAGCGCGCTGATATTCGGGCGGCGGAAGGTGACGTGCCCGCCCTCGACCATATAGCCGCGTTTGACGAGCGCCGAGATTGCGCTTCGTGATTCCGGCACATACGCCAGCACATCGGAAACAGTCATCTCAAGCCCGCAGGCTTTCAGTGTTTCAAGCACCTCATACTGCTTTGGCGAGCGGGGCTTGCCGCTCTTATCTAGGAGGGAGTGCAGCTGATCTTCGATCTCCTCCGGCTTTGCAAGCTGAATCGTTTTATCGATCCTTTCTTTGACCTTGCTGCCGCGCAGTTGCGCCGGAATCATGAGACGAAGCGCATCCACCAAAAGGCAATAGTAGCTTTTCTGCATCCAGTAGGCCAGCTCAATCTGCTCCGGCGTGAGGATGGGGTATGGCTCGATCACGCGAAGCAGCGGCTTGAGCGCAACGGGGGATGGTTGGTTTTCGTCGTGGTCTGCGGTGGGCTCGACTGCTTCCATCACACGAATAACAAACCCTTCGCGCTGGCGGTTGCCGCTTCCAAACGGCACGAGCACATGGCTGCCGACGAAAACCAACATGCCGTCAGGCACGATGTAGCTGTAAAGCCGGTCTACGTTTGCGTGCGCAATGTCAACGATGACCTCGCAGGTTTGCCCCATGCCGTTCACCTCCAGTTCGGGTTGTTGTAATGTTTGCTGATTGGGTAAAAGATAGTTTCTCTGTCGATCGGACTCGCCAAAACCGCAAATAGCCCGCAAGCGGGCCAGTGCAAACCAACGCCGCTCCGATACAAGTCCGGAGTGCGGGTTGAGCAAGAATTCATATCATGTCGTATCAAACGGGAGTGACGATCCCGTGAAAAAAATCGGGTTTGTCAGTCCTGATAGAATTCCTTCGGATATTCCAGATGCAGTTTGCCCGTGTAGAGTTCATCTACTGCGACGGAAACAGGCTTGCGCCCGTCGAGCCTATCCGGATCCGATTGCAATTGGCGCGCTCTTTGCGAAACGGCGGTCACCAGCATATACCGGCACCCCGCGATCTCGATCAGTTCATTCAACGGTAAGTTCATCATAATGCGTTCCTGCCTCCTTGTAGTTTTTCGATCAGTTCGCCGTTTCGGGAAACCTTGCAGCGTTCGGCGACGATGATATCTTCTGTACGCGCAATCGCAAGGTCAAGTATATCGTTTACGACGACGTAATCGTAGCGATTGACATGTTTCATTTCTTCAAACGCCGTTTCAAAGCGGCGATCGATCGACTCGGAACTCTCAGTTCCGCGATGGATGAGGCGGGATTTCAGCTCGCTCATCGAAGGCGGCGCGATAAAGATCAGCACCGCGTCCGGATATGCAGCTTTTACGCGCATGGCGCCCTGTACATCGATTTCTAATATGACGCTGCGGCCTTCGTCAAGCTCCTGCTCGACAAAGCTCTTCGGCGTTCCGTAGTAATGCGTGTTGAATACGCGCATATACTCCAAGAAAGCGCCGCTGTTGATCATATGCTGAAACTCATCATCCGACTTAAAAAAGTAATGCACGCCGTCGATCTCGCCCGGACGCGGCGCGCGTGTCGTGGCGGAGACGGACATCCGGATGTCGTTGTTGCGTGAGATTAGCGAAAGATTGATGGTGCCTTTGCCGACGCCTGCCGGTCCGGAAATGACCAGAAGAAGGCCTTTTCTATTCTGTTTCATGTGATGAATCTCCTCTCGTCGTCATTCGTCGGCTTCGTCCGCTTTGGTATCGAGCCGGTTTGCGATGGTCTCCGGCTGAATGGCGGAGAGTATCACATGGTCACTGTCCGTGATGACGACCGCGCGCGTGCGCCGTCCGCAGGTAGCGTCGATGAGACGACCGCTTTCGCGCGCCTCCTGGATAATACGCTTGATGGGCGCCGACTCTGGGCTGACAATCGCGATCAGGCGGTCTGCCGACACGATATTGCCAAAGCCGATATTCACAAGACGCAGGTTCATCATAATGGACTGCTCCTATCAAAATCTTGATGAAAACTGTAGAAAGAATGATTGTGCCATCGAAACCAAGCCTTACTCGATGTTTTGCACCTGTTCACGGATCTTCTCTATCTCCGCCTTGCCGGTGAGGACAAGTTTAGTCAGCTCGCCATCGTTGGCCTTGGAGCCGATGGTGTTAAATTCGCGGTTTATTTCCTGCACCACGAAGTCGAGTTTTCTTCCTGCGGGTTCATTCTCGATCAAAAGGCTTCGAAGCGCCGTCAGGTGGCTGTGCAGGCGCGTGATCTCTTCGTCAATGCTCGCCTTGTCCGCAAAGAGCGCAACTTCCGTGGCGAGCCTTGCGCGGTCTGCTTCGACACTGCCAAGCAGGGTTGCGATTCTTTCGTTGAGTTTGACACGGTATTCTTCCACCACGACGGGTGCGCGTACGGCAATCTGATTCGTAAGCGATTCCACCGTGTCTGCGCAGTTACCAAGGTAAACGCAGAGGCGGTCGCCTTCCTGCTTTCGCATGACGAGCAGTGCGTCGATGGCGCTTTTCATAGCGCCGCCCAGCAGCGCGAGCAGCGCGTCCGGGTCTTCATCCGTCTCGCGCACGTTTGAAACATCCGGCAGGCGAAGCGCGGCGGTGAGGGAGAGGTCGTCCTGCAAGCCAAGCGTCTCGTTGGCCTTTCTTGCCGCCGCGACAAACGCGGTGAGCAGTGGCGCATCGATTTCAACGTTTCTTGCGTCGCTGCGCAGGTTGCGATAGTTGACAAACACATCCACATGCCCGCGCGAGAGCCTGTTTGTGAGCGCGGAGCGAATCGGATCCTCTAAAAACGCTAGGTGGCGGGGTAAGCGCATGCCGACATCAAGGTAGCGGTGGTTGACACTTTTGAGTTCCACCGTCATCTCACGCCCGTCTGTTGACGCGTTGCCTTTGCCGTAGCCGGTCATGCTGTACATAAAATCGTTACCCCCAAGTCGCAATTATAAATTATAGCATGTGATGACACATCACACAAGCGTTAAGAACGAACTCAAAGCAAACACTCGTGTTTCTTGCCCCGCACAGGCAGTGCTATTGCTGTTCATAGAGCCGGTAAAGCTCGTCTGCGTGCGGTTCGTCCAGCGGCTGACCATCCACAAAGCTCTGTTTTCCCTCGATTGCTTTACCGATGACGGCGGCAGAGATGCCACTTTTATGCAGTGCGGCGCAGAGCGCTTCGCCGTCAATGCAGGCGATGAGCAGGCTTCCGCTGCCGATGAGCCGGAGCGGATCGAG
>JAUYTF010000080.1 GCA_030695285.1 Eubacteriales bacterium
CCTCCGCTTTGAAGGCAGGATTGGTAGGCCCCGCAAAAAAACTCAGGCAGCCATCGAATCCGAGGATCGCTTCCGCTTGTTCTACGACCGCCTTAACTGGCGCAAAGCAGATCGCGTCGTCAAATCCTGTTCCACCGGTCAGCGCTTTGAGTGCCGAAACGGGGTCTTCGAGCGTTGCGGTGTTGATGTAGACAAGCTCAACGCCAAGCGATTTCGCGTGTTCCACGGTATAGATGCTGCTTGCTCTGGCAAGCCTTGCGTCGTCGATATCCGTTACGACGAGTAGCTTCGGTTTTCTATCGCCGTGCAGTGCGTAGTCGATGGCACCGAGGCCCATCGGGCCCACGGACGCGAGCAACGCGAGTTTTCCTCCCTCTACGATGCCCATGCGGTGATCGTAGCTGCCTAGCGAAGTGTGATAGAAGCCGTGAAATGTGCCGATGATGCAGCTCATGGGTTCTGCAAGTGAGCCATAGAAGAAGGTATCGCTCGCATACGGTAACAGGCAGTCCATCTTGAGGATTTCGATGGGGATATTGACCACGGTCGCAGCCCCGCCGCAGTAGCGATAGGAATACCCCGGCGCGAGCAGCGATCCTTTGTAAAAATGCGCGGGCTGTATGGCGATGTGCTCGCCCGCGCGGTATTTGTGCTGCCAGTTTATGCCGACCTCGATGATCTTGCCACAGAACTCGTGCCCGATGATCACGGGGTGTTCTGACGCATCCTTCGGCACGCGTTTATGCGCCGTACCCTGCACCGCAGCCTTGTAGCTTGACATGCAGATGCTGTCTGACACCACCTCGACGCGGATGCCGTCGTCCCCGATTTCCGGTAGCTCAAACGTCTCCGTTCGTAAAACCATTGCGCCATACAGGCGAACGGCTGTTGTTTTCATAGAAACGCTCCTCACACCACTTCGTGGCTGTTGTTCGCTTTTTCGCGCTGCGCCGCGCGGCGCAGGTCGTCCGTCGTGCAGCCTTGCGCAAACAGTTCATAAAGGTGCAGGATCAGCGCATGTACATTCCCTTCCGTCAGCCCGGAAAGTGCCGCAAGCGCTTCTTTGGCGTTCTCTTGCGTCTGTTCCCTTCCGTTTTCTTTCAGATATACATAAACCGCCCCCGCCGCGCCAACGCAAATATACGCAGGCACGATCCCCTGCACGCGGCAGAGGCGCGCGGCTCCGATCAGGCGATCCTGTGGGGCAAGTTTTCGCACGATATCCGCGCCCACGCGCAGACACGTATCCCCCAGACTCTGGTTGCCAAAGCGCAGCAGTAGATCCTGAATGTGCCGAAGAATATCCGCAATCGGCACGCCGTATTTCAGAGACAATGCCTCCGCGCTTTCCAACATCGCCTGCAGCGCGATGATGCCGATCTCCGGGTCGTCGATCGCGTCCGCGATATAGGCTTTATCGGTATACAATCCCAGAAAAGCCGTGACCGCGTGCCCCATGTTGTGCACATAGAGCTTTCTGCGGATGTAAAAATCAAACGGCGAAAACGGCACCATGTTCCGTATCTGCGGCAGCTCGCCGCGAAACGCGTCTTTGTCCACCGGCAGATAGCCGTATCTCTCCACGCAGACGCGCAGCGGGTCGCCATCCTGCATTTCGGGTGTCTGCACGGGCACCATGCGCCCGATGGACGCCTCCACAAACCCGACGTTTTCAAAAAACCACGCCTGTTCCGCTTCGTTGAGGTGTTCCAGAATCATCGCTTCGAGCGCTTTGTTTGCGTCGATCAGGTTTTCGCAGATGATGATGTTCAGCGGCTTTCCGCCGCGGGCAAAGCGTTGTTTGATGCCCTCTGCGATGGTTGGCGCGATGATCTTGAGGATGCCGGCTCCCACTGCCGTTGCCATGACGTCCGCGCCCGCTATCGCCCGCGCGACCGCCTGTGCGTCCGTGCCGTCGATTGCGTCCACGTCCTCCACCGGCACGTCTTCGTGCCTGTCCGCATCGAGTATGCGAACGGGATAACGCCCGCGCAGGTTGAGCGCGTCCACGAGCGGCTTTGCCACGTCAATGAACGTCACGTTGTATCCACTTTGCGACAGCAGCATGCCGATGAACCCGCGCCCGATGTTGCCCGCGCCGTACATGACAGCATTTCTCGTTTTAAACAGCATGGTCTATTCTCCCGCCTCCGCTTGCTTTCTCAGCGCGCGGCAAAACGCCATCGCCTGCCCGGCTGTGCGCATGCCCTCCGTCGCACCGCTTTCGGTGAGCGAGCAGGCGGCGGCGGCGTTGCCCATCTCCAGCGCCTCGACGAGCGGCAGATTGCGATAGGCGCCATACAGCACGCCGGAGCAGAAGGCGTCCCCCGC
>JAUYTF010000082.1 GCA_030695285.1 Eubacteriales bacterium
AATGCTCAAAGAGAATGATTTGTGTGTTCTGGCTACCTGCGCCGATAATCTGCCGAACAGCTCGCTGATGCAGTATATTTATGACGGCAATTGTATGAGTGTTTTTATGCTCACCTTGAAAGGAAGTTCGAAACAAATCAATATCGCAGCTAATCCGCAAGTCAGTATTTTGATCGATACCCGGATAGATTCGAAGCAATCAGGGCTTCCAATAAAGGCTTTGACGGTCTATGGCAAGGCCGAATTTGTCCAGGAGCCTCAAAGGCGTCAGGCTTTGGTCGATCAAATGGTTGACAGGTTTAGTAGCCTAGCAGAGCTGGCCAGCGACAAACGGTGTCTCGTTATTCAGATGCGAATTGAAAAGATGCTTCTGCTGGATGGCGTCAATGATAAGAGCACGATCCTTCTTTGACCTGCCATATCATAACGCTTTTCTTAGCTAGATTGTAGTTGATTATTTTCATAACTCCTTACTGATTAACAAGATCCAGGTAGGCCTTGTCAAGCAGGGCTTTGAGCACTTCCTTTTTGAGAATATAATGCAGCCGCTGCCCTACTCGCTCGTAATCAATCAGTCCGATACCTAAAAGCATCGTCAAATGATAAGACGCCGTAGCACTGGTTAGCCCGACCTGTTTAGCTAAATCACTACCGATTGCAGGTTTCGAAGCCAGACTCTTGATTATTTCTACCCTTTTTTCTTCCGAAAGCACTTTAAAAAGCTGCTTGATTTCTTCACTTCGTTTCTCACGCAATCGCTTTTTGCTAATAAAGGTTCCGTATACGAGCACAAACTGGTCTTTCGCTGGTTGAAGAATAAAGGTGAGGATTTCCGAAAATGCATTTGGGATCAGTATCAATTGCTTGGCCGGATCCAGAATTTTTGAATTGACTTTAAGGTAATTTGTTACAAAATCTTCCGGATCAGCGAAGCAGGCTTCGCGGCTTTTTTCCACTTCCGAACGGTCTAGCTCATCGAGTTCTGCAATGAAGGGTGAGAAAGATTTCGCATACCGCTCCAGCAAACACACTAAACGTTGCTTTGCTTCGGCAGGATAACGATAAATTTCCAAGGCCTTCTCCTGATCGGCAGATGACAAATCCTGACATCCTGCCAAACGAAACTCAAATGCCTCTCGGTCGGCAAGCAGTATTTCTATTCCCTGATCAATTTGGCAAATTTCCTCTTCTTTTTGGCAGATGACGTCAATTACGTCACAAAGCAAATGTTTCATGGCATCAAGATCCGATAAAGCTGCAAACTTTGCGGGCAGCTGGCTGATATCATGGATCCCATCGGAAATGACAAAGTCCCACAACAGGGAGCAGACCGGTTTATTGAAAAAGTATGATATCTCCTGTCGATAAAATGCCGACAGGCTGTTTTTTATCTCTTCGATGATCTCGGTCATCCTCGAGTGGGGTGCATACCCTGCATTTTCAAAATAGCTGCTTTCCAGTTGGTCGCTTTCTGCAATACGGTTGAGCGATACGAGCATTTCGAAAACAGGGTTGGTGTCCATCGAAATTTCTTTTTTTTTCATAGTAACCGCCCCTGGAGTCGCCCGCTATGTTCCATATCAGCGGTGAGTCGTCTGATCACGGTATTCAGCCACTTGTCAATGCGCTGCAGTAAATGACAAACAGCCGCCTTCAATCTGAGCTTAATTGTTTCTTTGGGTTTGCCGCCACATACCAAAGATGAAAGCAGCACATTTTCCATTTTACAGTACTGTATGAGTTCTCTTCTATGTGCATCTGTTAAATCCATAACTAAACGATCCAACATTGCTGATCACTCCTTCTTCTTTTTTACATCTTTATCACACATTTGTCTAATATTAATGCCAATACAATATTCGATTATTTTCTAATTTTTATTCTCATTTTTTGTTCACGCTTATATAACTAGCAACGTTACGCATTTGACACAGATCCCGCATATAATTCTAACCGTGTGCACAAATTAATTATTCCTCGCCACCGTGTGCATTTGGTATCAAAATAGGTCACAACTTTCAAGTTAAGTAGGCACCTGTTTTGATACAATGTGTACCGAGATGGGTGTTTACTCTTTTGTTAAAAAGTGCCTGCTTGTTGGGCTTTTTCGACACTATTTAACGATTCAAGGCTCTACAGCGGTGTTCGCATCACCGTCGCAGAGCCTTTTTTATGTCTTTTCGACGAACAGTTTAGCGAAACGTCGGTTCTGTGTGCATCTTTTAATTATTCCTTGGGAAATTTGAAGTCGAAACGAATATTCTATTTCAGTTGAAGCTCCCAATATAAATTTCCGGTTTGAATGCCTGAACATGAACTGGTTCATGTCTCTGGAGGATGCCAGAGACAAATAGAGCACTGGCGAAGCGGCTACAACGAGTCCGTCCGCACAGCGCACTAACATACCTCACACTGGCTGAATTTGCCCAGAAATCGAGCCTTGAGGCCGTTTAAACATCGATTTTTTCTCATTCACAGTGGACTACTCTTTGAGCGACACCTCAACAACTCTTCGGCGGAACGCCTCAACCTGGCCTTCTCATTCGTGCTTTTTCTATACAGGCTGCTGGCGCTAATGGTTTTCTTCTAAGCTCATGATTGCATCAATCACAGAAAAAACAAAGAAGCACGCATATCCACATGGTTTGCGTGCTTCTATTCTTCGTTGAAATTTATTACTTGGGTGTCACAGGAATCGAACCGACATGCCTGCGGAGATTTTCTTCCAGATGGCGGGCAAGGTCGTCGCCTCTTCTCTGCTTCAACAAGGAGATATACCTTCTGTGCTCTTCCTTCATCTGTTCTGGATACTTGGGATTAAATGCCGTGCGCATCCTAAGATATGCGATGCTGTCCCAAAGAGAGTCGATCATCTGTATCAGGCGATCCATGTGACAGGGACGATACATGCTCATATGAAACTCGCGGTTAAGTTGGTACATCTGTTTGCTGGTCTCAAGGCTGATGGGCTTTTGACCGGACGTCTCCAACTGCTCCTGTAACACGAGCAGTTGACTCAGCTCCGCATCCGAAATCTGCGCCGCTGAAATGCGGCCCGCGAGCGGCTCTAAGACGCTGCGCAGCAGATAGACCTCGCGAATCTCGTCGTCGGAGAGCTTCCGAACGGAACTGCCGACATATGGCACGCTCTGCATCAGCCCTCTTGCGCAAAGCATGCGAACGGCTTCTCTGACGGGCATACGGCTCACGCCGAACCGCTCCGCAAGCTCGTCCTCGCTGATGCGCTGCCCTGCTTCCAGCGTTCCGTCCATGATCCAATCGGAGATTTGTTCGCAAATCAGCTCGCTCATGCGTTTATTATTGAGTTGGATTTTCGCGACGGGCAGATCCTGCTTCTTCGGCATGCTGCTTCCTCCCAAGGGATATCTACGGATTGTATTATAGCATACAATCCGATTCCGCGTGAATCACGCAAATCCCGGATTTACGATTTACGATCCAAAATTTCGCGCAGGGAAGCAATCTGCGCCGTCTCTTCGACGAGTTCTGCGGTGTGTTCCGCCTCGATGATGTCTTTTCCAACCGCGACGACGCCGTGTCCGCGTAGGATGAACGCCGTGAGCTTCGGATTCTCTTCAAACAACGCCTTGACGAGCGGAACATGTTCCTGTAAGAGCATCGGCGAATCGACGTTGAGAATCGGGATATCGTGACCCAGTTTGAGCTTGACATGCAGCGTCGTCATCGGCAGCACGTCGTGGCGGTAGGCATACGCGATCGCCCACGGGCTGTGGCAATGCATCACGCCGCCAATGCCGGGCAGCAGCTCATAGAGCATGCCGTGCAGCACGACTTCACGCGTTG
>JAUYTF010000091.1 GCA_030695285.1 Eubacteriales bacterium
TTCGATCAATACGGGGATCAGTAGTCACGTTTAGACTCCTTTCGGCGTGCGGCACGTATTTTTTCCGCCGCCAATCCATCCAAATCATGTGTCATGCCGAAAATAGCAATCCATCATGGCTTCGCCGCAGCAGGCACTTCCTGACAAACAGCGATCCTGATCATGAAACACGCTGAGTATAGCAAGCAATCATGTCATTGGCTTGAACAATTTTTTAAGATTCGATAAACCCGGCTAGCCGGATATATGTGAATCGATCCATCTGACGCAATTTAACTGTCGTAATATTCACCACGCCGGTAATCGTAAATTGCCGCGTTGTATTTTTGCAAATCCTCAAGCACGCGTCCTGTTCCGAGCGCTACACAGGAGATCGGGTCCTCCGCGATGCGGCAGGGCACGCTCGTCCGCTCCGTCACGTACCGGTCAAATCCCGCAAGCAGCGCGCCGCCGCCCGTTACCACGATGCCAGCGCTAGCAATATCGCGCGCGAGCTCCGGCGGTGTGCGCTCTAGCAGCCCGCGCACCCGCTCCATGATGGCGGCGAGCGGCTCGCTGAGCGCATCCACCATTTCGTTGGTGCCGATTGGAATCGCCTCCGGCAAGCCGGTGACGACGTTTCTGCCGCGCACCTCGATGATGCGCTGCTCTTTTTCAATGTGCGCGCGCCCGTAGGCTATTTTGATGTCCTCGGCGTTGCGCTCGCCGATATAGAGGCTGTGTTTTCGCTTCATGTAGCGGCGCAGTGCGTCGTCAAATTTATCACCCGCCATCTTGATGGAGTCGGAGATCACGGTTGCGCCGTGCGCAATCACCGCGATGTCCGTGGTTCCGCCGCCGATGTCGAGCACCATATGCCCCTTTGGCTCGTTGATGTCAATTCCGGCGCCGATCGCGGCAGCGATGGGTTCCTCGATGAGATAGGAATACCGCGCACCCGCCTCGTCCGAAGCCTCTATCACGCAGCGTTTCTCCGCCTCAGTCACGCCGGAAGGCACGCAAAC
Source organism: Eubacteriales bacterium (assembly GCA_030695285.1). Taxonomy (GTDB): domain Bacteria; phylum Bacillota; class Clostridia; order Christensenellales; family CAG-138; genus UBA7703. Next base: position 1,005 of record JAUYTF010000091.1, read on the forward strand.
CAACGCCCGCGGGCGGTATAGCAGCCGTTTGCCGACGATCTTGTGGAAAAAATAGCGCAGCATGCGCGCTGTTACGTCAAAATTGGAAATAACGCCGTCACGCAACGGGCGAATGACGACGATGTTTGCCGGCTCGCGTCCCATCATCTTGCGCGCTTCCTCGCCGATGGCTACGATGCGGCCTGTCACGCGCTCCACCGCGACGACGGACGGCTCCTTGAGCACAATCCCCTTGCCTTTGACAAAGACGAGTGTGGAGGATGTGCCGAGGTCGATTCCAATGTCGGACGTATCAAACAAACCCATTTTTACAACCTGCTTTCGCGTAGTCCAACCGGACACATATGTCCTATGATATCAACTGATTTTATCATGCGCCGATATCGTGGACAATCAAACAAAGTGTGAACGCCATGTGAATAAGCGATAGAAGAGGGGCGCACCACCTCCGGCGGCATCGCCCCTGTATGTGTATGCTAACTTTTGTATGAGTAGTGGACCGACTTGGAAGTGCTGTTTTAAGCAGTTGCACTCACGAGAACGGCCTGCCGGAGCACCTCGCCGATGGGTGATGCGATGCTCAGCGTCGCGCTGCCGTTTCTGCTGGTTTTGCCTAGATTGATCACCACAAGATACCTGCCGTGGAAATAGTCCACGAGCCCCGCCGCGGGATACACCGCCAGCGACGTGCCCCCGATGATGAGCGTATCCGCTTTATCCATCTGCGATACAGCGACACGGAGCACCTTTTCGTTGAGCGGCTCTTCGTAGAGCACCACATCCGGCTTGATCACCCCGCCGCAGCCGCAGGTCGGAATTCCTGTCTTTTTAATGATGTCCTGCATGGTGAACGATCTGCCGCAGTTCATGCAGTGATTGTTGTGCGCGCTACCGTGGAGCTCCAGCACCGTCCGGCTGCCCGCATTTTGGTGCAGTCCGTCGATGTTTTGCGTGATGATGGCCGAAAGCACTCCCGCCTGCTCGAGCTTTGCCAGCGCGCGGTGGCAGTCGTTTGGCTGCGCATGCGGATAGAGCAGATATTTCCGGTAGTAATCGAAGAATGTCTCCGTGTGTTTGAGAAAATAAGAGCGGCTCAAAAGGGTTTCCGGCGCATAGTTGTATTCCTTTATGGCCGCAAAAACCCCGTCGCCCGAGCGAAAATCCGGTATGCCACTCTCGGTAGATGTGCCCGCGCCGCCGAGAAAGACGATCTTCTTGGATTGCGACAGTATTTGCCGGAGTTCCTGAACCTTAGAAAGCTCTCCCTCGCTGATCATGTTTTGCTCGCTCCAATTCTCAGATATTAAATTGTGTGCAAGATTTGCAGGCGATAGACCGTTTTGAAATGAATGAACCCTGTGTGTATTGTATCACGCATTTGGATGCCAGCCCTTACGATTCTGCAAAAACTCGTGCCTTTTTTGCCTATATGCTTTCCCTGTGCTCTCTTCCGCTGTTATATTAATAACAGCATCCGGTGTCGCGCCCCAGCCGTAGTTACTGTTGGATTATGACCTGCGGTGTGCTAGAATAAATGCATGAAAACGAGATTGTATCATGCAAGAATTCTTCCGCTGGACGGAACGACCCCGCTGTTTTCAGGCGAGCTCATCGTCTCGGACGGGCGCATCGTCTCGCTCGGAACAGAAGGCGGCTACTCCGGCGCGGTCGATCGCGAGATTGACTGCCGGGGCAACCTGATCATGCCGGGGTTTAAGAACGCGCATACGCACAGCGGCATGACCTTTTTACGCTCTCTGGCGGACGATCTGCCGCTTCAGCGGTGGCTGACAGAGCAGGTGTTCCCCAAGGAGGCGCAGCTCACACCGGACGACGTTTACGTGCTCACCAAGCTCGCCATCATGGAATACCTCACCAGCGGCATCACCATGATGTTTGACATGTATTTCTCGCGCGAGAGCATCGCCGCTGCCGCCATCGACACCGGCTTTCGCGCAGCGCTGGTCGGCTGCGCAAACGACTACGGCGGAACCGCGCAGGAAACGGCGGATGAGTACGCGAAATTCTCAAAATTCCACCCGCTGATTACTTATCGCCTGGGCTTTCACGCAGAGTATACGAGCAGCGAGCCGCTGATACGCGATCTTTCGGACGTGGTGCAGCAGCTCAAGCAGCCGTTTTATACGCACCTCAACGAGACCGTCAAAGAGGTGGAGAGCTGCATCGCCCACAGCGGCATGCGCACCATCGAATATCTGGATTCGCTCGGCCTGTTCAACTATGGCGGCGGGGGTTATCATTGCGTGCATGTCTCCGAGAAGGAAATGGATATCATGCAGTCCCGCGGCATGCGCGTGGTCACCTGCCCCGGCTCCAACACAAAGCTCGCCAGCGGTGTAGCGCCCGTGTACGAGTATCTTGGGCGCGGCATTCCGGTTGCCATCGGTACAGATGGTCCCGCAAGCAACAACTGCCTCGACTTCTTTCGCGAGATGTTCCTCACCACCGGATTGCAAAAGCTCGGCCACGGCGCGGAGGCGGTGGGCGCGATGGACGTGCTGACCATGGCCTGCAAAAACGGCGCCTACGCCTGCGGCTTTGACGATTGCGACTCTCTCGCCGTCGGCAAACAGGCGGATTTGATCCTGATTGACCTGAACCAGCCAAACATGCAGCCACTCAACAACATTGAGAAGAACATCGTCTACAGCGGAAGCAAGCAGAATGTTGCACTGGTCATGATTGCAGGAAAAGTGCTGTACGAGCGCGGCGAATACTTCATCGGCGAAGATCCGGAACGCATCTACGCCGAAGCAAACCGCATCATTCGCGCCATGAAATAGTCGTTCTGAGTTGCATTTTCGCCCTTTGGGCAATACGGAGAGAACTTTTCCGTTTGTCTTCTCGTCACTGAATGGAAACACATCAAAGGAACTGTCTACATGGATTATTTGCAAAAAATAGCTCCTCTGTTCTCCGGCTGGAATGAAACGCTCATCTGGTCCGTTTTACAGGGGCATATGGGTTACGCCATTACGGATCACGACGAAGCGCCTACGGCCGCGCAGCTCGTGCTGGGCGGTTTCTGTTTCTTTGCGGGCAATCCCAGCGTCTCTTTCGCGGCAAAAGCCGCGGCGCACGAGATCGTTCCGCAAAACGAAGCATGGAGGCATGCCATCGAGCAGGCTTGGGGCGAGCGCGTGCAGCAAAGGCTGCGCTATGCCATCAAGAAGGAACCGGACGTCTTCTCGCGCGAAACGCTACGGCATTGTGTCGATGCCCTGCCGAAAGAATTCGAACTGTGCCCGTTTGACGAGGCGATCTGCGCGCAGTCGTTTCAGGAAGATTGGTCATGTGATTTTTGCGGCTGCTTCAAGAGCAGCATGGATTTTCTTTCTCGCGGATTCGGTGTCGCCGCGCTGCACAATGGCCAGCTGGTGTCCGGCGCGAGCAGCTACTGCGTTTACGACGGCGGATTCGAGATCGAAATCGATACCAAACCGGAATATCGTCAGCGCGGGCTTGCGAGCGCATGCGGTGCGCAGCTGATTCTGGAGGCGCTCGATCGGGGTTTGTATCCGAGTTGGGATGCGTTTGACCTGCGCAGCGCCGCGCTTGCTCAGAAGCTGGGGTATCATGTCGATCATCCTTACACTGTCTACATGGTGCGCTAACGCAAAGCCCTATCATCCGGAACAACAAAACACGAGATGCGGCATCCCTCTCCTGCACGAAGCGCAACGACAAAACCCCGTTCCGGCGAGCTTGCCGAATCGGGGTTTTTAATTGCTTTTATACGCGTTCTTCTCTTTATCCCATCGCGGGCAAGGCCTTGCCGGCCCCGCGCTTACGGAAGAGATTTTTGCGTTCTCTGGTGAGGAACGAAACGGTGTCCTTGATGGTCGCGCTGATGTCGCGCGGCTTATAGCCAAGGTCGCGCCGCGCCTTCTCACTGGTAAAGCGCGAGTTGCTCGTGAGCGTATAGAGTGTGTATCGCGTAAAGAGCGGGGACTCGTGGCGGATTCTATAGTACAGCTCCGCAAGCGGCGCAGTCATCTTTGCAAACCACAATGGAAGTACGGTGGTGATCTTCTTGCCGCCTGTCACGCGTGAAAGCGTGTTGAGCAGCTCCCGCACGGGAATGTAGCAGTTGGAGAGGATATAACACTCGCCCTTTTTCCCCTTGTTCGCCGCGGCGATGACGCCGTCTGCAACATCGCGCACGTCCACAAAATCGTATCCGCCTTCGACACAGGCCGACAGAGAGCCGTTGAGATAGTTGATCACCATCTGCGTCAGGTGCCCGTGGCCGTAGTCGTTCGGGCCGATGATGCCGGAAGGATGGATGATCGTCGCGTCAAGTCCGCTTTTTGCCGCATCCAGAACAATCTGTGTGGCAGCGGCTTTCGTCTTGGCGTAGAGTCCGATGACAGACTCCGGCTCAAACCCCTCCACCTCGTGGATGATATTGCCGTGCGGCAACTCCGGCAGTGCGTGAACCGAGCTGATATACACAAGTTTTTTCACCTTGTGCTCTTTACAGAGGCTCACAACGTTCTCCGTGCCGCGCACATTGACGTCCACCACGCGCTGGTCGTATTTGGAGGCGACGGAGACAATCCCCGCGCAGTGAATCACATAGACCTCGTCGTCTTCCTTGAGCCCGTAGAACAACGGCTCAAGGGATGGCTTGTCCCGCACGTCCCCGCGCACGATGGACACCGCGTCGCCATAGAGCATGGTGATGTCCTCGCTTGGCAGGGCAAAGCCGCGCACGGTCTCGCCCGTAGCGAGCAACTCCCGCGCAACCGTGTTGCCAAGATGCCCGCCGACTCCGGTGATCATATAAACTCGTTTCATGAGAAAATCCGCCTCGCTTTCATGGTCTCAAGACGAAAACACTTCGTCGTCTGTCTTGCTTTGTTGAATGGTACTATCATATCGGCTCATTGTTACGGGGCTATTACGAAAAACCGACGTTCTGCCGACAACTTTACGTCTTTTTGATGAAGCTGCACTTATTCGGCGCTTTATTCGAAAACTGCGCCTGTTACGGCACTCTGAATCAGATATACACATGATATCAGTCGATTTTCAATAATTGCTCAAGCTGGTCTCAATTCTTCATCAAGCATACTTGATCTGCGCACTGAAAAACGGGGAGCGCCAGCCCACCCCCCGCTTTTTGTATTGTTCGTGTTTGTTTACTCCTGCCTCTGTGGTTTTTTGCTATATCTGAATCTTGCGGCGAAACGTTTCGTCGAAGTCCTCAGGAATCAATTCGCGGAGCACCTCTGCGCCG
>JAUYTF010000094.1 GCA_030695285.1 Eubacteriales bacterium
CAAAGTCTCGCTGGACGATCTGTTTACGCAGATGGCGGCCGACGAGCTAAAGGACCTCAACATCATCGTAAAGGCGGATGTGCAGGGTTCTGTCGAGGCCGTCAAGCAGGCTCTGGAGAAACTCAGCAACGAAGAAGTCCGCGTGCGCTGCATCCACGGCGGCGTCGGCGCGATCACGGGGACGGACATCATGTTTGCCTCCGCTTCCAACGCCATCGTCATCGGATTTAACGTGCGTCCGGATACGAGTGCGCGCGCCATTTCGGAGAAGGAGAATGTAGACGTTCGCTATTATCGCGTCATCTACAATGCCATCGACGACGTCAAGGCCGCCATGCAGGGCATGTTTAAGCCGGTATTCAAAGAAACCGAGCTTGGCCGCGCAACCGTCCGCGAAACCTTCAAGGTCACTGGCGTCGGCACCATCGCGGGCGCATACGTCAACGATGGCAAGATCACCAGAAGTGCGCAGATCCGCGTCGTGCGCGACAGCGTGGTCATTCACGAAGGCAAGATCTCATCGCTCAAGCGCTTTAAGGACGACGCGAAGGAAGTCCTCACGAGCTTTGAGTGTGGCATCGGCGTAGACGGCTTTAACGACCTGCAAGAGGGCGACGTGATCGAAGCCTTCATCGTCGAAGAAGTCAAGCGTACATAATTTAACATCGCTGATTTCGGCCGCCTGGCGCGTGCCGGGCGGAGGAGGGCAATATGGCAACGTTTCGTGCAGACCGCAGGAACGAAGAAGTAAAAAAGACGATCAGCGAAGTCATCCGCGAGATGAAGGACCCCAGAATCTCTCCGATGACTGCACTGACCGAGGTCGAGGTCACCAAAGACCTCAAGTTCGCAAAGGTCAAAGTCTCCGTTTATGACGAAGACGAGAAAAAACGCATTTCGAGCGTTGAAGCGCTCAATCATGCGGCCGGGTTCATCTCGCATCAACTGGGTGCGCGTATGCGCATACGCGCCGTGCCAAGCATTAAGTTTACGCTCGATAACACGATTGCATACAGCATCCGCATTGCGGAGATATTGAACGGACTGATTAAGACGGACGCAAGCGAAGCGTGGCCGGAAGAAGGCCAGCTTCATCAGAAGGAAGAAGAGGAGTGATGGGCATGCTGCAGGACGCCGCCCGTTTTTTACGGACGTATGATGATATTCTGCTCATTGCGCATGTCTCTCCGGATGGCGACACGCTTGGCAGCTGTTTCGCGCTCTATGGCGCGCTTTTAGAGTTAGGCAAGCATGCGCAGATTGTCTGTGAGGATCCCGTTCCTGCGATCTATCGTTTTCTGCCGTTTTCGGATCAACTTGTACCGCCCGAGCAGGCAAAGCCTGCGGAGGCGGTTGTTTGCGTGGATTGCGCGGATCTCAGCAGAACGGGCCGATGCGAGCCGCTTTTTTGTACGGCAAAAGCGACGCTGAATATTGACCACCACGGCACCAACGATCGCTTTGCTGGGGCGAATTACGTGCAGAAAGCCGGCGCGACGGGGGAACTGATCTTTAATGTGATCAACTCTCTCAAAGTAACGCTCAACAAAAACATCGCAACCTGTCTCTACGCCGCCATCACGACCGACACGGGCAACTTCTCCTACAGCAACACTACGCCGGATACCATGCGCATCGCGGCGGATATTCTCGACACCGGCATCGATCTGCCGTATCTCAATCGCTGTCTGTTTCGTACGGTGCCGTTTCCAAAGCTGAAGCTGCATGCGATGGGCGTGAACAAGGCGCAGCTGTATGAGCATGGAAGAATCGCTATTTCGTACATCACGCTAGAGGACATCGCCTCCTGTGGCGCAACCAACGAGGACACCGAGGGCATCATAGACTCGATTCGCGATGTTGACACAGTGGAGGTCGCCGCGCTCCTGCGCGAGAGCGAGGACGGGCTGATTCGCGTGAGCCTACGTGGAAAAACCTGCGCGGATGTGAGTCAAATCGCGACCCGGTTCGGTGGCGGAGGACACAGGCTTGCTGCGGGCTGCACCATGCATCCGCCCATCGAAGAGGCGGCGGAGCAGATACTGGCGCTCGCCAAAGAATTGCTGCACGGGGTATGCGAGTGATATGGACGGAATCGTCACCGTTCTTAAGCCACCTGGAATGACCTCCAGCAACGTCGTGTTCGACGTGAGAAAGATTTATGGTGAAAAGCATGCCGGGCATCTCGGCACGCTTGATCCAGCAGCTGCGGGCGTGCTGCCCGTCTGCCTGGGGCGCGCGACGAGATTGTTTGACATCCTCGTCGATAAGGACAAAGAGTACGTGTTTGAGTGCGCGTTTGGCACGCAGACCGATACGCAGGACGCCTGCGGCACGGTTGTTGCGCGGGATGAAAAACGCGTGGAGAAAAGCGAACTCATGCAGATATTGCCAGAGTTCATCGGCGGGCAGATGCAGACGGCGTCCATCTACTCTGCGCTGAAGGTCGACGGCAAGAAGATGTACGACCTTGCGCGCGCGGGGGAGGCTGTTGAGCCGAAGATCCGCGAAATATGCGTGCATGAACTGGAGCTGATCGAGCAGACGGGGGAGAACCGCTTTCTGCTGCGCGCGGTGTGTTCGCGGGGGACGTATGTGCGTGCGCTTTGCGAAAGCATTGCTCAGCGGCTTGGCACGATCGGCTATGTGCCGATTCTGCTGCGCACGAGAAGCGGCCCTTTTACGAGTGAATGTGCGCGTACTATTGCGGAGCTTGACGCGGCAAAGGCCGCGGGAACGCTTGCTGCAACGTTGACCTCCTGTGAAGAAGCGATGGCGTTTTTGCCTGCGCTTGGGCTCGACGAAGATCGCGTGATACCGACGAAGAACGGACTAGAAACGCACATGCGCGGCATGGAAAACGGTCTCGTTCGTGCGTATGGCGCAAAAGAGTTCCTCGGCATCGGCGAGGTTAAGAGCGGTTGCTTTCGCCTCACGATACATCTATATTGAGACACATCGGCATCAGCACAAGAGAAATCCTGCGCAAGCCGTTTTTGAAGGGGATTATGGAAACATTCGAGGCCGTCGTTGCGCTTGGCATGTTCGACGGCGTACATCTTGGCCACAGGGCGCTCATGAAGCGCTTGCAGGAAGAGGCAGAACGGCTGCGCGCCGTTCCGGTGGTCTATACGTTTTCCAATCATCCGCTGGAGGTGCTCAGCGGAAATGTTCGCTTGCTCTCTGATATGCGCGAGCGCAACCGGATGCTGCGTTCCCTTGGCGCGCAGCAGGTGCAAAGCGTACCTTTCACGCGGGAGATGGCGCTTCTGAGCACGGAGCAGTTCGTCGATCTACTGATGGAGCGATGGGATATTCGCGGGCTTGTGGTCGGCTACAACTACACCTGCGGCGACCACGGAGCCGGCACTCCGGAGACGCTCAAAGAGATCGGCGCGCGGCGCGGGTTTTCCGTCTCGGTGGTCGAACCCGTGTTGTTTGCAGGCGAGTCCGTCTCCAGCAGCGTCCGTGTGGCGATTGAGCACGGAGACGTTGCGCTTGCCACACAACTGCTCAAGCGGCGCTATTCGCTCGCGGGAGATGTCGTGCAAAACAAGCGCATCGGCAGCCGAATCGGGTTTCCAACCGCAAACATCGAGGCCGACCTCAGGCGCGTCATACCGGCGGAAGGCGTGTACGCGACATTTGCGTTTGTCGGCGGCGCGGTATATCGCGCGGTGACAAACATCGGCACCAACCCGACGGTACACGGAGAAAAGCTCACGATCGAAACACACCTGATCGATTTCAATGTGGATATCTATGGCCAGCAGCTTACGGTTGCGTTCCGAAAACGCCTGCGCGGTGAAGTGGTCTTTGACTCTCTCGACGACCTCAAGCAGCAGATTCAACTGGATATCGAAGCAGCGGTGGCGCTGCGGAATTCTTAAACGCTGAAGTAAACGCTGGTTGCCACATCAATATTCAGCAAAAACATGTGCATGGTTGTTTACAATTACTGGTGGATATGCTATCCTATAAAAGCATTCAAATGCCGTTTACCGGGATATGCGACACTCCGACGCAGTTCTCAGTTCACGGGAAAGAGAAAAAAGGAGAAAGAAAACCCATGACCAAGACGGAAACAATCGAAAAGTACGCGCTCCACGAGGGCGACACCGGTTCTCCGGAAGTGCAGATCGCGCTTCTGACCGAACGGATCAACCACCTCAACGAGCACCTGAAGCTTCACCAGAAGGATCACCACTCGCGCCGCGGGCTGCTCAAGATGGTCGGTCAGCGCAGAGGGCTTCTGAACTACCTCAAG
>JAUYTF010000099.1 GCA_030695285.1 Eubacteriales bacterium
CCTCCGCAGTGACACGCGGGAAGGGCAGAAGCTCTACGATCCGATGGTGGATCAGGCGATATTTGATACAATCCGCGAGGGATTGCGCAAGGATATCCGGCTTGTCGAGTTGGATGCACATTTCTCTGACGAGGCGTTCAGCAAGTGCGCCTACGAAGAGATGACGCGGTTGCTCGCGGATTAACACTGAACACAACGTTTGGTTTCCAGCAGAACAAGAATTGCAATGAAACAGATAAACACGAGGACGTAACACGTGTATTTTGATTTTCCGTTTGATAACGAAGAGAATATCGCATCCGGTGATTTTGTGATCGCCACCTATCTCGTTAGCGGCGTCAGCGAGCAGGACGCGCTCGCCCGCGCGGGCAAGTTTGCCATAGGGCAGACGGTCGGCACATGGGCGGAGCTGCCGGGCATAACGCGGAGCATGGTAGAAGGCTATCAGGCGCGCGTGCTCTCGCTGGAGCTCATTCCCGCCGAACCAGTCTGCGCCATGCTGCGCGTGGCGTTCCCTGCACACAATCTACCGAGCTTTGCCATGCTGCAAACCGCGCTGGTGGGAAACGATGTCTCCACCGCGCTCTGCGTCAAGCTGCTCGATATCGCGCTCACGCAGACCGCGCTCAAGCGCTTTCGCGGGCCTGCGCAATCCGTTTCGGGTGTGCGCGCGCTGGCGGGAGTCATGGATCGTCCGCTCGTGCTGAACATGATCAAACCCTGCATCGGCTACAGCGCCGAAGAGGGCGCAACGCTCTTTTATGAGAGCGCGATGGGCGGAATAGACCTCATCAAGGACGACGAAGTGCTCGCAGAGATTCCGATTTTATCCGTTGCGCAGCGTGTGCATGCGTATCAAAAAGAGTCACAGCGCGTATGCGAATCGCGCGGAACTGCACCGGTCTACATCCCCAACATCACGGGCAGACCCAAGTATATGCGGCAAACCGCGCAGATGCTTGTCGGGGAAGGTGCGCAGATGGCGATGGTCAACTTTGTCACCACCGGCTTGGACGCGTTTGCGGAGCTCACGGAAGAGTTCGGGGACAGGCTTGCCTTCCTTGCGCACTATGCGGGCGCGGGCATGATGAGTTCCGACTGGCTTGGCTATGCAAACCCCGTTTTTCTCGGCACGCTGGCGCGGCTGGCGGGCGCGGACATGGTGATGACCATGTATCCCGGCGCACCGGGCAGCAAGGGATATCTGGAGTTTTTGAAGACCGTTCAGAAGCAAAAACTGCCGCTGGGGCAAATGAAGCCCGTCTTTACGGTCGTTGGTGGCGGCGTTACCCCGCTTAACCTCTCTGCCGTGATTCACGAACTCGGCAGCGATGTCGTCCTCGGCGTCGGCGGTGCGATTCAGGGACACCCGATGGGCGCAAGAAGCGGCGCGGAGGCTACGATGGCGGCGGTAAACGCCGCGTACGCTGGCATTTCGCTGGAAGAAGCGGCAAAGGACTGTCCGCCGCTCGCCGCCGCTCTCGGTGGGTTTCACTGACCGATTAACCAAAAGAAACTACTTGCAAAGGCAGGAATCATAGTATGGAAAAAGCAATCGTCATCGGCTGCGACAACGCGGCGGTCGAACTCAAGCACACGCTCATCGGTGTGCTCAAGCAACTCAACATCCCGAATGAGGATGTCGGCGTGGAGAGCGAGCAGGATCAGACGCTCTATCCTGAGGTGGCGGAGCGCGTCTGCGAAACAATCATAAAGAGCGACTATCAAAAAGAGGGCATCATCCTCTGCGGAACCGGCATCGGCATGGCGATGACCGCGAATAAATTCCCCGGCATATTCGCTGCCGTTTGCCACGACTCGTTCTCGGCGGAACGCTCGCGCCTTTCCAACAACGGGAACGTGATTTGCATGGGCGCGCGCGTGATCGGACCCGAGCTCGCGAAGAAGATTCTTCGCGAATGGCTGACGCTCGAATATATCCCCGGCGGCAGCTCGCAGCCGAAGGTGGACTGTATGCGCAGCATCGACGGCGCAAGCCGGAAATAGACCGAAGTAAGACCGCGGAAGGCAGATGAATGGTATGAAACCCCTACTCATGGGCACCAACCTCAAGATGTATAAGACAGCCGCCGAGACGCAGGCGTATCTCTCTGCGCTGCAAACCCTCACGCAGGATCTGCGCACGGACACGACGCTGTTCGTGATTCCGTCCTATCCCGCGCTGGAACGCGCGGCAAACACGGTCAAAGACAAGGCGATTCTTCTCGGCGCGCAGAACATGCATCCCGAAGAGCAGGGCCAGTTTACGGGCGAGGTTTCGCCGTTGATGCTCCAGGAATTCGGCATCGATATCGTCGAGATCGGACACAGTGAGCGGCGGCATGTGTTCCACGAGACGGACGAGCAGGAGAACAAAAAAGTGCTCAGCGCGCTCGACCACGGATTCATCGCACTGCTCTGCGCTGGCGAAACGGCGGAGCAAAAGGCCGCGGGCATCGCGGACGAGGTGCTCTCCATGCAGCTCAAGATCGGGCTTTCCGGCGCCAGGTCGGAAACGGCGAACCGCATTTGGGTTGCTTATGAGCCCGTCTGGGCGATCGGCGTAAACGGAGTGCCTGCCCCGGCGGACTATGTACGTGAGCGCCACACAAGCATCCGCCGCGTACTGACGCAGCTGTTTCCTGCGCAGGAGATTCCCGTGCTCTATGGCGGCAGTGTCAACCCGCAGAATGCGGAAGAACTGATCGTGCAACCTAATGTGGATGGGCTCTTTACCGGGCGGGCCGCATGGGAAGCGGAAAAATTCAGCGTGTTGATTCGGCAGGTGTTGCCGCTTTGGCAGCGTAAACAGTCCTAACATCCGAAACGAAAGAGGGAAAGAAACACGTATGGAACAGGCGAAAAAACGCGGAGAACGCTACACCCTCCTCAACATGGCGGCGCAGCGGGCATATGCGCGCGGCATCCAAACCGGCAGCGGCGGCAATCTTTCCGCGCGTGATATCGAGGCGGGGCAGATGATCGTGAAAGCCAGCGGCGGGTCGTTTGCGGATTGCACGAGCGAAGGCGAAGGCTTTG
>JAUYTF010000101.1 GCA_030695285.1 Eubacteriales bacterium
CCTCATCTATTAGTTTCCCTACTTCGTTATCCGCCATCATCTTAAGAGAAATTGGTAAAATATACTGAATGCCAATAAATGCTTTCAAAATGTCCTTGGCTACCAATTCAACCTTGCTTGAGGTTTCAACACTCCTTACAACCACCTTTTTATATGGGATCTCGGGTTTATTCGAATCATATATTTGTTGATTATTAGAGAGCATATCATGACCACTGTTCTCCTGTCCATCCACCGATTCTAGCTGCTTCTGTTCTTCTTTGTCGAGCTGTTTCAGAAACAAATTACGCTGCAAGTCGCTTGCAAACGGCAGCTCTCGGTTCTTCACGCCGATTCGTGCGTTAGCTATCTTCAGAAGCTCCGTTGATATCTGATCTGCCCTTGCTTGAGTAATACCATATTGAGCTCTATTTGCCTGAATATCCTGTATGGTCGCAATTGTCTCGATCGAGGTAGGCGCATTGAGCAACTTCATTTGATCCGCACCTGAAAGGCCACTTTTTTTGAGCGCATTTTGCTGCTGAAAAGCAGTCATATCATCCCACTTTGTCAGATCAAAATCTTCCGGTAGCTTATCTACGATAGCTGCCAGTTCGGCATGCTCCTCAGGAATGCCATTAATGGAACTTTGGGAAACGCTCATTAAAAAAAACGCGCCCTACTTAAAGCAATAGCCGGAAGTCATACCGCGGAAGGGGTGATTTTAGACGGTATTCTTTGCTTTCCTAACAGCAACGAACCAACCAGAATTTTTCTCTCTCGGTTGAGGGAATAAAAAACTCCGCCCCCTGCTTATGCAAGAGGCGGAGCCCATACCGCAGAAGGAACGATTTCGCAGCGCGGATTCGTTGCTTTCTTAAAAGCAACAATCTATAAAAAATTCCGCCCCCTGCTTATGCAAGAGGCGGAGCCCATACCGCAGAAGGAGCGAATTTCCACGGTATTCGAGGGTGTCAGGGTTGAGTTTATACCGCGCTTGCGCCGTAGTTCGCGAGAACGCGAGCAGACGGGTCGTTGACATTGCAGCCTTCCCAGGTACGGTTGGGCATCCAGAAGTCTTTGACCATATGCGCCTGGCCGGGGTATTCGGCCTCAAACAATTCGCGGTACAGCAGCGATTCCTTCGTAAAGGGCTGAGCAAAGGTATATTTCTTGCTGCGCTCGGCAAACTCCTCGTCTGTGTAAAGCTTCTCGGCATACGCCTTGATCTGATCGACCATGGAATGCCCGACCGCGTCAGAAAACGCGGCTTTCTCGCGATAGAGAATTTCCTGCGGCAGATAGTCCCCCTCAAACGCGCGGCGCAGCAGGTATTTCCCCTGGCCAAAGCGGTTCATCTTAAGGGATGGGTTGATCGACATGGCGTACTTGACGAAGTCCAGATCGCCAAACGGCACGCGCGCTTCCAGCGAATTTGCGCTGATGCAGCGATCCGCGCGGAGCACGTCGTACATATAGATCTCGTCGATGCGTTTCTTGGCTTCCTTCTGGAATTCCTCCTCGTTGGGCGCGAAGTCCGTGTACTTATAGCCAAACAACTCGTCGGAGATCTCGCCCGTGAGCAGCACGCGGATATTCGTGTTTTCGTGGATGTACTTGCAGACAAGATACATGCCAACGCTGGCTCGAATCGTTGTGATGTCGTAGGTCTCCAAGATCCGCACGATGGAACGCAGGGAGGCGATAACCTCCTGCGCCGTCATGAAGACCTCGGTATGGTCGGTGCCCAGATAGTCCGCCACCTGCTTGGCGTACTTGAGGTCGATCGCGTCGCCCACCATGCCGATGGCAAAGGTGCGGATCGGGTGCGGCAGATATTTGTTGGCAACCGCGCAAACCAACGAGCTGTCAAGTCCGCCGCTGAGCAAAAAGCCGAGCGGAACGTCCGCATCCAGCCGCTTGACGATGCCGAGAGTGAGCTTTTCGCGGATATTGTCGCAAACCGCGTCCAGATCGTCCGGCGAATAATCCTGCACGCTGGTCAGGTCGGCATACAAAACAAACTCGCCGTCTTTCCAATAATGCCCCGGCGGGAAGGGGTTGATCGTCTCGGTGAGCCCCGCGATGTTCTTCGCTTCTGAGGAAAAGAGGATTTTTCCGTCCTCATCGTAGCCGTAAAACAGCGGACGGATGCCGATGGGGTCGCGCGCGGCAATCAGCGAGTCGCTCTTGTGATCGTAGAGGATCAGCGCATACTCCGCGTCCAGCATCTGGAACATGTCTGTCCCGTATCGTTGATACAAGGGTAAGAGTAGCTCGCAATCCGAGCCGCTCTTGAAATCGTATCCTGAGAAGAGTTCGTCACGCATTTTGCGAAAGCCGTAGAGTTCGCCGTTGCAAACAACAGCGTCCCCGCCTCGTTCAAATGGCTGCATGCCGCTTTTCTCCAGACCCATAATCGTCAGACGATGGAACATCAGGTATCCATCCCCAACGCTCAACATACGCGACAGATCAGGTCCTCGCGAGATGGTTTTATAAAATCCGTCGACAAGCAGATCGAGCGGTATGCGCTTGCCGAGATATCCCATGATAGAACACATGATCGTCGTTCTCCTGCTTTTTCGTTATCTGACGTTGAAGAGCATATCGCCGTAAGAGGGATACGGCCAGTCGCTCGTCGCGGTCAGGATTTCGAGTGCGTCTACACTTGCGCGCAGTTCGCTCATCTGTTCGAGTACTTTTTCCTTGCAGATGTCGGCCGCCTTGTGCGCGTCTTGCTCTGCTCTTGCCTCACTCAGCGCGTCTTCCAGCACCTTGACGCTTTCATAGGCGGCACGGGTCAGCGCGGCTGCGGTGACAAGCGTTTCCGTCTCATAGGTGCAGTCAGCAGCGCTGGCGTAGGTGCGCTTCACCGCGATGCTGTCGCCCAGTTTTTTCTGGAAGCCGGCAGACGCGGGCAGGATGTCCTTGCGCGTCATGTCGATCATCGTCATTGCCTCGATGCAGACGATCTTCTTGTAGTTCTCGAGCATGATCTCGAGGCGGGCGCGGATTTCAGTTTCACTGAGCACCTTATGCGAGGCCAACAGCGCGATATTCTTCGGCGCAACCAGGTAGGGCAGGCAGTCCGGCGTGGACTTGAGGTTTAGAAGCCCCCGTTTTTCCGCTTCCTTGACCCAGGCATCATCGTAGCCGTTGCCGTTGAAGATGATGCGTTTATGGTCGTGCACAACCTTCAAGATCAGGTCGTGGACAGCAGAGGTCAGATCGCTCGCGCCCTCAAGGGCGTCCGCGTACTTGCGGAGGGATTCGGCGACTGCGGTGTTGAGCATCGTGTTCGCGTCCGAGACCGACTGGCTCGAGCCAAGCATGCGCAGCTCAAATTTGTTGCCCGTAAACGCAAACGGCGAGGTGCGGTTGCGATCTGTGGTGTCTTTCGGAAAGTGCGGGATCACGTGTACGCCGACCTTCATCTGCGTCTTTTCGCGTGCGCCGTAAGCAGAGCCGGCGTCAATCGCCTCCAGAATGCCGGAGAGTTCGTCGCCCAGGAAGATAGAGACGATTGCCGGCGGGGCTTCGTTCGCCCCGAGGCGGTGGTCATTTCCCGCGCTCGCTACAGAAATGCGAAGCAGGTCCTGGTAATCGTCCACCGCCTGGATCACCGCGCAGAGGAAGAGAAGGAACTGCGCGTTCTCAAATGGCGTTTCCCCTGGCTCCAACAGGTTCACGCCGGTGTCCGTCGAGAGTGACCAGTTGTTGTGTTTGCCGCTGCCGTTGACGCCCTCGAAGGGCTTTTCATGCAGCAGGCACACAAGGCCGTGTTTCTTGGCAACGCGCTGCATGATCTCCATGGTCAGCTGGTTATGGTCAGCCGCAATATTCGTCGTTGTAAAAATCGGGGCGAGCTCGTGCTGCGCGGGCGCAACTTCGTTATGCTCGGTCTTGGCGAGTACGCCAAGTTCCCATAAATCGTTGTTGAGGTCTTCCATAAAGGCCTGCACGCGCGGCTTGATGGAACCGAAATAATGATCTTCCAGCTCCTGTCCTTTCGGCGCGCGAGCGCCAAAGAGCGTGCGTCCTGAGAAAAGAAGGTCGGGACGGCGGTCATAGTCCGACTTGTCCACAAGGAAATACTCCTGCTCGTTGCCGACGGTGGTGGTCACGCGGCTGACGCCTTCGTTACCAAAGAGCTTGAGCACGCGCATCGCCTGACGGTCGATGGCCTGCATGGCGCGCAGCAGCGGGGTTTTCTTATCCAGTGCTTCGCCGCCGTAAGAACAGAACGCGGTCGGGATGCAGAGCACTTTTTCCTTTATAAAGGCGAAGCTCGTGGGGTCCCATGCGGTATAGCCTCGCGCTTCAAACGTGGCGCGCAGGCCGCCGGAGGGGAAGCTGGATGCGTCCGGCTCACCCTGGACGAGCTCTTTGCCGGAGAATTCCATGATGATGCTGCCGCCGGGCATGGGCGAGATGAAGCTATCGTGCTTTTCCGCCGTGATGCCGGTGAGCGGCTGGAACCAATGGGTATAGTGCGTTGCACCCTTTTCAATCGCCCAGTCTTTCATGGCGTTGGCAACCACATTGGCGACGGAGAGGTCAAGCCTCTTGCCCTCGCGAATCGCGGTCTGCATAGACTTATACGTGTCCTTGGGCAGACGCGCTTTCATGACCGCATCGTTGAACACCTTACTGCCGAATAGTTCCGAAACCGTACTCATGGTCAAATCTCCTCCTATACCCTTTTCTAAGCCCTTTTTATATTACTTTTTTTTGTGCATTTTTTCATATATTATTCCTGTAACCTATAAAAAGCGGCAACGACACAGCGGTATTTCCGCGGCGCCTTTGCCGTTTGAAATAATATGCGGATAGTATACAGCGCGAGAAATTTCTTGTCAACCCAAATATTGCGCAGGATTTCCTGCGAAAAACCGCAAATGATAGCGTTCTAAAGCAAGAAAAGAGTTAGAGAGCAGTTTTTCCGCCTGTTTTTGCAGTTATGGATGATATATCATTCATACGTTTCTTGACAGACAAACCTTTACTATGTATACTCGCAAGAACAAAGGCGTTCGGACCGGGGGATTTTCTGCCCGGGCTTGGGCGTTTTTTGCAAAATGAGCGGCGGGCTCGGTGCGACACAGAATAAACAGGCGCAAAGCATTCCATTGGCACAGGTTTCCTCAAATGTGGTACACTCGTACTGAACGGACGCACCTTTATACGTAGAATTTTTAAGGATTCGTCGCAGCTAGAACCGCCCCGCGCCGCAAGAGGCGCACTTGAACAATTTATATGATACGAGAGGATGTGCGCGGAAATGATGTATACCGCACAGGAGATTGCTGACTATTGCGCAGCGGAGGATGTGAAGTTCATTCGGCTTGCGTTTTGCGATGTGTTCGGCGTGCCGAAAAACATCTCCATCATGCCCGAGGAACTGCCCCGCGCGTTCTCGGATGGCATCTCGATCGATGCCTCCGCGATTCGCGGCTTCGGAGACGAGGCGCACTCGGATCTGCTGCTCTTCCCCGACGGCGAGACGCTCGCCGTGCTGCCCTGGCGACCCAGCCACGGGCGCGTGGTGCGGCTCTTTGCGGATATCCGCCGTTCGGACGGCACCCTCTTCCCGCTGGACACGCGCAGCATTTTAAAGCGCGCGATTGCCGAGGTTGCGAGCGAGGGGATCAATGTCAACTTCGGCACGGAGTTTGAGTTTTACCTCTTCCGGCTGGACGCGGACGGAAACGCGACGAATATTCCCTACGACAACGCGCGGTATATGGACATCGCCCCGTTTGACCGCGGGGAGAACGTGCGCCGCGAAATCTGCCTGACGCTGTGCGAGATGGGCATCCGCGCCGAGAGCTCGCACCACGAGGACGGACCCGGGCAAAATGAGATCGACTTTCGCTATGGCGACGCGATGCGTGCGGCGGACAATGCGATGACGTTTGCGTCCGTGGTGCGCACGGTTGCCATGCGAAACGGCCTCTGGGCGGACTTCTCGCCAAAGCCGCTGCCGAGCGAGAGCGGAAACGGCATGCACATCAACCTTTCGTTGGCGATGCCGCATACCGAAGAAACGCGAAATGCGTTTATGGCGGGGCTGATGGAGCATATCTGCGAGATCACCGCGTTTCTCAATCCGGTTGATGCGAGCTATGCGCGCCTCGGCGAGCACAAAGCGCCGCGCTATGTCACCTGGTCGCCGGAGAATCGCTCTCAGCTCATCCGCATCCCGGCCGCAAAGGGTGAGTATGAGCGCATCGAGCTGCGCTCGCCCGATCCTGCTGGAAACCCGTATCTCGCCTTTGCGCTGATCCTTGCAGCGGGCGCCGACGGTATCCGCCGAAACCTTGTTGCCCCACCGCCGACCAATGTAAACCTCTATACGGCGGATGCTTCGATTACGGACAAGCTCCGCAAGCTGCCCCGCACCCGCGCGGAGGCGGCGAAGATTGCGAAAGAGAGCGCGTTTGTGCGCGCTGTGCTGCCCGCGGGCATCATCGAGGCGTATACGGCACAGATCGACTGACGGAGGCAATGTTGCAAACGTCAGATCGGTTTTCCGGTTCGCGCAGAAACAGACCCAAGGAGATTTGCCTTTGCCATACACCGGCGCAAAGCTGAATAGCGTATTGATCGTGTCGGGATCGGAGC
>JAUYTF010000110.1 GCA_030695285.1 Eubacteriales bacterium
CGCAAACAATATTTCGCTGCACCACGGAACGATTCTCATCTCTGCCGACCTCACACGACTTGGCCGATATCTCGCTCCGCCCATCATGAAATTGGAAGCCAAAGGCGTGAAAAGCGTGGTCAGCCGCGTGACCAATCTTGGCCTGCACAATCCCGCCTTGACCGTCGAGACGATGCTGCAGGCGCTGATGGAAGCGTTTCAAGAAGAGTATGGAGCATATGAACCCCACAGCTGGGATCTCGTCGATAAAACCGCACTGGAATCAAAACGGCAGACGTATGCCTCTTGGGACTGGAAGTTTGGTACAACGCCCGCGTTTAATGCTTCTTTTGAAAGCCGTTTTGACTTCGGTTGCCTGGAGTTGCTGCTCAACGTGCAAAACGGTTTCGTGATATCCGCCGTGTGCTATACAGACGCGATGGACGATAATCTGGCAAAGCGGGTGGAAGCGCTGCTCACCGGCTGCGCTTATGGCGGCGGCGCGCTCTGCGCGAGATTGCTCGGCAACGGCGGGGCGGAGGCGCAGGCGATCGCCGCGTTTCTTGCGCGGCAGTCTTTCTAACAGATCCAAACAACTGCATATAACAAGCAAAGAGACGGGAATTCCCGCCTCTTTCGCTGTTTGTGTCGTTTGAGCCTTACTCGCCTAACGCGCCGATATCGACAAATGTGTTTGCTCCGCCAGTCACCTTCGGCAACTTACCATCCCATTTCCGGAGGGTTTCGAAGCGAATCAGCATGTCGCTGAGAGAGTTTGCGATTGTCATATTGCTCTCGGCCGTTGCATTTGCAAGAAGAATGATCTTATTTGCTTCTGCCTGCGCTGCAATAACTTGCTTCTGCGCTTCCGTGTTGGCGATGACGAGCGCTTGCTCCTGTTCCGTGCGGGTTTTGATCAGATTCTGCTCGGCTACCTGCTTTGCTTCAATGGCGCTGATGTATTCTTCCGTGAAGTCCCAGTTGATGATGTTAAGATCATCAATTATAACGCCGTATGCATTCAGCTTCGTGTTGAGGTTTTCATCGAGCAGAATGCTTACATCGCCACGGCTACTGACGAGCTGCTGCGCGGTATAGTTCGCCGTCACGGCCTTGAGCACCTCGTTGATAGCGGGAATCACGAGGACGTCGTCATACCCCAAGCCGACCTGCTTGTAGAGCTCCGCGCTGGAAGACTTATTGATGTGGTAATTGACCGCAATGACCGTTGACACCGTCTGCAAATCCTTGCTAAAAGCTTCCGTGTTGACTTCGGTCTTTACGATTCGGTTGTTGATGGCAATAACGTTCTGTGCAAACGGAATCTTGAAATGGATACCCTCTTGCAGAACAACGGGGCTGACGCGCCCGAAAGTGAGTACAACGCCTGTTTGGCCCGCCTCGACAACGAAGACGCTGCCGCCGATCAAGACGAGCAACACAACGAGCAGAACGATCATGCCGACGATTCTGCCGACGGCGAAATTTCCAGCCTTATCTCTGAACATAAAACACTCCTTTTCCTTCTTACAATAAATACTGACGAAGATCAACAATACGAAAATTGTCAGATTGTTTCTATTATACCATGTGACGTGGCGGGTTCAATGACTCCGATCACCCAGAATGCAATCATATTGTGAAATCGGTGATGGAAGCTGGTGAATCGGGTATTTGTGTCGATCGATGTATTCAAACAAAAGCATAGTGCGGACACAACGATATTACGCAAACGCAAAGCGGCGGGAGATTGCCCCCGCCGCTTCGGAATGAGGAAACAACAAGCCATTGCCTTTGGCTTTCGACCAAGGCGGCGGCACTAACTCGATCACAGAGCGCGCCGCGCCGGAGATGGGCATGTTTATCACTTGATGCGAGCGCGAGACTCGCTGCTTCGCATCGGGCGAAAGCTATTTCTTACTGTAGGGGGTACTGTCCAGGGGAAGTTTCGTGCGGAAAATACCGTCCCGGTTGTAGTAGGCCAGCTGTACAGCGGGTGCAGTTGGGATGGAGCAGATTTCGCCGACACCCTTTGCGCCGCAGGCCAAACCGTCCTTGTTTGATTTGCCGATGATGACAGGAGTAATGTCCGGCGTCATGCTTGCCTTAAAGAGGCCGAGCGTGCCATACTTGCGCATGGGTTTTCCGTTTTCGAGCGGGAAATCTTCGGTGAGCGCGTATCCTAGGCTCATGACCACGCCGCCTTCGATCTGTCCTTCCAGCGCGAGTGGATTGACCGCCTGGCCGACATCGTGCGCCGCGGTGACGCAAGACACGCGGCCTTCGTCGTCGAGCTCAACTACATGGGTCGCGTAGCCATAGGCGATATGGGAGACGGGGTTTGCCTTGTCGGAGCCCATAGAGTCCGTCTTGCCTTCATATTTGCCGAGGAAGCTCTGCCCTTCAAGCGCATCGAGAGAACCGGCGGCATCCATCGCATCTTTCACCATCTTTGCCGCGCGAACGGCAGCCTCGCCGGTAAAGAGCGTCTGGCGGGATGCTGTCGTGTTGCCCGCATTGGGCGCGCTGGACGTGTCGGGAACATGATAGACGATCTTGTCCAGCGGCAAGCCTGTGATTTCTTTGACAAACTGGGTTTGAACCGTGCCCATGCCCTGACCGATGCAGGCGGCGGAGGAGTGCAGGTGCAGTTTGCCGCCGAGCACTTCAATCCGGCATCTGCCGACATCCGGCACGCCGACGCCAAGTCCGCTGTTTTTGATCGCGCAGGCAAGCCCCGCTTTCGGGTTGCGTTCCAGAATCGGGCGCACCGCATCCAGCGTTTCGATGAGCGCGGTGGTTTCGTCTGCCACCTGTCCGTTGGGCAGAATCTGCCCGGGGCGGATGCCGTTGAGATAGCGGAATTCAAATGGCGTCATGCCGACCATCTCCGCGAGGCGGTTGAGGTTGCATTCGGTCGCAAAGCAGCTCTGCGTGACGCCGAAGCCGCGAAACGCGCCGCCAGGCGGATTGTTGGTGTAGTAAGCGTAGCCTACGATGTCCACATCCTGATAATTATAGGGACCCGCCGCGTGTGTGCAGGCGCGCTGCAGCACTGGACCGCCGAGGGAGGCGTAAGCGCCACTGTCCGCGATGATACGCGCACGCATGGCGGTGAGCTTGCCTTTTTCGTCGCAGGCGGTGGTGAAATCCATCTCCATCGCGTGGCGCTTAGGGTGAATTAAGAGACTGTCCGTGCGGGAAAAGCGAACCTTGACCGGACGCTTGAGTAAGTAGCAGGCAAGCGCCGCATGATGCTGTACGCTCATGTCCTCCTTGCCGCCAAAGCCGCCGCCGACCATCATCGCGGTTACGCGCACCTGCTCTGGCGGAAGGCCAAGCATCGCGGAGCACTCCTTGCGCGTTTGGTAAATACCCTGATCGCCGGAAAAGATATGCACACCGTCGCCTTCAATTTCGGCAACCGCGCACTCTGGTTCTAAAAACGCATGATCGGTAAACGGAACGCTATAGTGTGTCGTTATCACATGCGCGCTGTTTTGAATGACTGCTTCCGCGTTTCCGCGTTTGACGCATTGATAAGAGAGCAGGTTGTTCTCGCGCTCCAGATGCACAAGTTCGAATCCGTCTTTTCGCGCGTCGTCCGCAGAAAGGATGGGGGTA
>JAUYTF010000127.1 GCA_030695285.1 Eubacteriales bacterium
TATGCGCGGCTTGCTCTGTTGTCTTCGCGCTCACTTATATTAACACAGCAATCAAAATTGTCAATTGGTTTTTTCGCACATTCCTACTCTCTCATTGTAAAATAGTCATGATACACTTACTCCTGTGTCATCCTGCAGCTTGCGATTGTATCAAACAAGCGGTTTGTCATCAATCTCCGCTTCTTGTTGCGCTATTGGAAAGATACCCGTTTCATGCAGTGCTTCAAGAAGCGCATCGCGTGCTGCTTCTGCCTGCTCACGGAGCATGTCTTCCTCTTCCTCCGTTGCCGCTTCTTGCGCTATCAAAGCGGACTGATAGGATGCCAGCAGCAGTTGAAGTGCAGTTTTGTTCTCGTCAAGATCGTCCAGCGTGGAGATCACGAGCGCGATTTCATCCAAATCGAGCGCTTCGTTTCCGTAATCCTTCCATTCCTGCCAGCCAAGCACGCTGCCGAGGGTAAAGCCCGCCTCTTCCAGCGCGTCTTTCAGCGAGGAACGAGCGGCGGAAGCAAGCTGCGAAAGTTCGCTCATGCTCATGCCGCCTTCGGCAAGCGCCGCGTCCTTTTCAGACAGCGCAGCAATGTATGCATCCAGCATCGCGGTCAGCTCCGCCTTGGTTGCCTCATCCGTCACGCTCTCAATGGCCAGCGCGATCTTCTCCGTAGAGATGCCGCGATAGGTCTTTTTCACGCGCTCCTGCGCCTGCTCCTTTTCTTGTTCGCGCTCTTTTTCCTGTTCTTCGCGTTTCTCGCCTGCCCAATCCGGTTTGCCGGTTTCCCGCTCAGGTTTACCGGATTCAGCCTTGCCGGTTTCCCGCTCAGGTTTACCGGATTCCGCAAACGCAGATGCGCTGAATACGATGAATAACACCGCGCAAAGCACAACCGGTAAAACGCGGCTATAGATGTCTTTCCAAACTTTCTTCATATAACATTTACATCCTTTCAAGATGATTCGGGATTTCTCGTTCTGTCTGTGCAGTTGCGCAAACACGCATCGTTGTTTTTCGTTGCTTTTACTCCGCATATCCTGTCGCGCAAGCTCTGATGTGAAAAAAAAGTAGCAACCTGCATAAATCATGCCAAGTTGCTACAACCAATCTTTCGATGGATGTTCTGTTGCAACTGGCTGCCATAGGCTTAGTTTTGCCCTTAGACCCTTTAGCTTTGCGTCACCCGATTTCACGAGCTTTGCCACACTATTCAGTTATATAACTAAATTAACACATCTTCGGTCCTGTGTCAAGTATTTTGAGCTCTGTGATACAAATCATGTTACCGTTAGCTTCAGCTCCTGCGTGCCAAACCGGGACGAATCGACGGAAACGGCGATCTCCCCTTCTCCCGTGGTCTTCACCCAGAAGGCAGACGAACCGCCGACCAGCGGGAGCAATTCGGGCCCAATCAGCTCGCCCGCGCCGGAAACCGTAATTTTCACAGCCTCCGTGGAGTACGGCAGCACCATGCCAAACTGGTCGACGTGTTCCATCACGACGCGGCAAACATCATAGGTGTCCCCCTCGAATAGCTCCAGCGTGTCCGGCGTCACGCGAAGCCCGGCGGAAGTCGAAGCGCCACGTTTGACTGTTGCAACAAGCGCGCCTGCACGATAACCTTCAAACACAAACTCGGTCGATTCCGAACCCCAGCCCGCGACATAGCGCGTGTAAAGATCCACCGCGTCCTGATATGACAGCTTCAGCTTGAGCATGACATACCCCATCGAGAGCTTGTAACGAAGTGGTAGTGATTTGTCCCCGTATTTCAAAATCGCGGCGAAAATGCGCTTGATGATATCCGCGTCCTTCTTGGCAAAGCCTTCGTTTCTTGCCATCAGCTCGCCGATGAAGTCCGTGATGACCACCGGCGGATGCGGCAGATTGGGAAACGCCTTGCGATCGGGGAAATGTTCGCCGATAAATGCCCCGTTTTTATAGAGGCGGACAGAGTCGCAGTTGGTGAAGACATACACGCAGCTCATGTCCGAGCTTGCGCGCTCGCCCTGATTCATGCCGGAGGCAACCTCCATCACGATTTCGCCGTCCTGCTGGGAGCGATAGGCGTATGTGGCGAACTTGGGCAGGCGGAACATGTCCGTGACTCCGTGGTAGCAAATCTTATCCCCGCTGCCGAAGTCCTTGTGCGTGTTGTAGTCGCTCATGCACCAGCCAATGGCGCCGGTGATCTCGTCTGCGCCGTACATGCTGTTGAGTACGCGCAGGTGACGAAGCGCGTGCTCTACGCGCTTCTCCTCGCAGTCGACCTTCTTGGTCGGAAACATATGCCCGTTGTGCTCGGTGACCATATAGGGCACGCTGGCATGCGCAACCTCTTTGCGCGTTTTGAGCGGCTGATTACTGCCGCTGTGCACAAAGTCGTTGTAGGTGTACACATCCTCAAAGAAGTGGCTGCCCGCAAAGTTTCGCACGCCGCCCGTTTGTCGCGTATCATCCAGCCTGTGCGCCAGCGCGTTTGTCTCGCGGTAAAACGCGTCGTCGTCCTGCGACTCGTTGATGCGCACGCCCCAGAGGATGATGCTCGGGTGGTTCCAGTCGCGCGTGATCATCTCGCTCAGCGACGTTACGGCATTCTTCTTCCAAGCATCGTTTCCGATATGCTGCCAGCCCGCGAGCTCTTCAAACACCAGCAACCCCAGCTCGTCGCAACGATTGAGGAAGTGCTTGGATTGCGCATAATGGCTCGTACGCGCTAGGTTGACGCCCAGTTCGTACTTCAGCAGCTCCGCGTCCCGCTCCTGCGCGCGCTTTGGCATGGCGTAGCCCACATAC
>JAUYTF010000138.1 GCA_030695285.1 Eubacteriales bacterium
GATATACTCTTCCGGCGGGACGTTCTTGCGGTTGCGCTGCTTTTCGATGCGGTCTGTGATACGGCGGTTCTCGCGCGAGATGCTGCGCGATTCCCCGGCGGAGATATAATCCTGCGCGTGCGCTTTTGCTTTCTTTCCAAAGATTGCCATATCTGTTCCCTACCTTTTCATCTTGGGATCATACGCGTCCCGCAGCCCGTCGCCGACGAAGTTGAAGCCGAGCACCGTGAGCACGATGAGAACGCCGGCCGGAATCCAGATGAACCAGTAGTTCGTCATGACGTGGACATTGGTCGCCGCGTTGATGATGCTGCCCCAGGAGGCCAGCGGGTATTTCACGCCGAGGCCGAGGAAAGAGAGCGTGGCTTCCGTGATGATGATGCCGCCCAGGCTCATGGTCGCCTGCACGATGAGCAGCGGCATGACATTTGGCACGAGGTGCCGAAAGATTCTACGGGACACACGAATGCCCGTGGCTTCGGTTGCGACCATGAAGTCTTGCTCACGCAGCGAAAGAATCTGCCCGCGCACCACGCGCGCGATGCTCGTCCAGCCCAATATGCCCAGCACCGCCATGAGGATGAATATTCGTTTGATGGGGTCAATCTCCATCTTGTCCATAACGGTGCCGATGATCATGACGATGGGATAGAACGGAATGCAGTTGAA
The DNA here is from genome assembly GCA_030695285.1 of Eubacteriales bacterium. GTDB lineage: Bacteria > Bacillota > Clostridia > Christensenellales > CAG-138 > UBA7703. The sequence goes on from JAUYTF010000138.1 coordinate 670, forward strand.
CAGATCCACAAAGCGCATGATCGCTGTATCGATCCAGCCGCCGAAGTAGCCGGAGATGCCGCCCAGCACGATGCCGATGAGCGTCTCTAACAACACAACGACGAAACCGACCATCAGCGAGATGCGGCCGCCGTACATGAGCCGTGTCATGACGTCCATGCCGTTGCTGTCCGTGCCCAGCAGATGCTGCGGCGAGGGAAACTCAAACATCGTGATCACGCGGGATTCTTTGAGCGTGCGCACGGTATAGGTCGTGTTGACGCGGTCGATGCGGTAGTCCACATCCGCGCCAGTTTCGTCCACATAGACAAACTTGGTCTCCTTTGCGCGGATTGCCTCGCGAATGATGGACTTAAACTCCGCCGTGAGGAAGATGTCGTTTGCGTTGGGGGACACGAGAATATCCGAAACCGAGCAGATCGGCTTGAGCACGCCGCCTTCTTTGACCGAGACGGTCAGGTCGTTTGCATCGCCGGAGATAGCGTATGTCGCGCCGTCGAGCATGAATTCCTTCTCGCCATTGACGCGCGCAAGCTCGAC
>JAUYTF010000144.1 GCA_030695285.1 Eubacteriales bacterium
AAAAGAACACATGGAAGCCCACGTCGCCATTGCGGCGGGAAACCGGATGAGCGAATAAGCACCGGGCTCCCGCTTTTTCTCACTCTACCGACTCTTTCAGACGGCGGGAGGAAACCTGCATGCGTATTTTTTGCACCAGCGAACGCCACGCAAACGGTGGCCCGGGCGAATTTATTCTGGCGCGCGTGGAACAAGCATTGAACGGGCTCATCGCATCTTACTGCGGGCGCGTGCAGGTGGTTTACCTCGACCCTCCGTTTGGAACAGGCGATGTTTTTCATAGCAGGTTGGGCGCCGGACAGGCGAAGCTCACGCTGCCGACGTATACGGATGACATGGAGGAGACGGCCTATCTTTCGTGGATGCGCACCATTCTCGCCGGCGCAAGGGAGCTGCTCTGCGAGAGCGGATCGATCTATCTGCACATTGACTATCGCATGAGCGCAAAACTGCGCCTGATGCTGGACGAGATTTTCGGCGCGCATAACTTCATGAACGAAATCGCCTGGTGCTATAAATCCGGCGGCAGGGCGACGCGATATTATCCGCGTAAGCACGACACCATCCTTTTCTATCGCAAAAGCGCGAAGGTATGTTTTAATATATCCGCAGTCGGCCGCCCACGCGGCCCGGAGAAGCGCAACCACATGAAGCGCTTCATCGACGAGAACGGCCGCATCTGCTTCACCATCCGCTCGGCAGGCAAAATATACACGTATTATGAGGACACCCCCGTCTATCCTAGCGACGTTTGGGACGACATTGAGCACCTGCAGCAAAAGGACAGCGAGCGCGTGGGTTACGCCACGCAAAAGCCGGAGGCGCTGCTTAGCCGCGTCATCCTCGCCTCGTCAAAACCCGGCGATCTGGTTTGCGATCTGTTTTCCGGCAGCGGCACGACCGCAGCCGCGGCGAGCAGACACGGCAGGCGGTTTCTTGCCGTAGACGCTTCCCCGCTGGCGCTCTACACGCTGCGCGCACGCCAGCTGAAATCCGCGAGCGCGCGCTCGCTCCTCGAGGGAGAGAGCGAACTCGTGCTGCGATATCCCGCAGACGAAACGCCCGCGCAGATCTCAGCGAAGATCGTCACCCAGCGTGGCAAGCAAATGCTTTTGATCGAGCGAGCTTCGTTTGCGCCCGATTACCCGCTCGTCTACGCGGCGGTCGGCACAGCGCAAGAAGGCGTGTTCTCCCCTGTTTCAACAGACTGCCGGCCAGTGCTGCCACTGCTGTTGCCCCTCGGCGAGATCAGCCTGCCTGTCGCGCAGATAACGGATGCTTTGGGGCACACGGCTTTTTTTCAGATCGAACAAAAACCGGATTAGAGGAGAAAACGATGCGGGATTGGATCAGTGACTATTGCCAGCAGAAGCAGGGTGTTACGCAGGAATTCAAGATGGCCTGGAACGCGACGCTGCATCTCGTCGGCAAAAAGATCTTCGTGATGCTCGGCGAATACAAGGACGGCAGGCCGCTACTCACCGTCAAGCTGGAGCCGGCTTTCTCCGAAATTCTCCGCGCGCAGTTTCCCGGCGACATCATCCCCGGTTATTACACAGACAAAAACCACTGGAGCTCGCTCTTTCTGGACAGCGCCGTGCCGGACGACACCGCGCGCGCTATGCTGGACAATGCCTACGAGACTACCTTCGCAACATTGACCAAAAAGATGCAGTCTCAGATTCTCGCGCAATAGTACCGCCCGCAGGGGCGTTTTTTTACGTAGAATTGCGTAGACAGTCGTTTCATCAAAAAACATGAGCCAATGTTTCATGATAAGTTCACGTTTCATTTCTTGTGAAATATGGCAATCTATCCTACTTTCAGGTATGATTTCACTTATGGATAATCAGCCGATACATACGGCGCCACAGAGCGCAGCAACAACTGAAAACGCGAAGAACAAGAAGAGCAGTAAACGACTACGCCTTATTAGTTCTATCCTTATGCTGGCATTGATTGCTGTTACATTCATTGTGATTCTTCTCGATACGTCACTTGGAGAGATTTGGTCTTCCGTAGAGTCATCTGACCCACGATGGCTACTTGCCGCTCTTGGCACCTCGCTCTTCGCATCGTTGATGTTCGGCGTTGCGCTGCATATCGCATTGCGCGCGCTCCAACGAAAGCCAATCTCCCTGCTTCGAAATCTCGGCTTCGGCTATATCGGGCAATACTACTCCTCGGTGACCCCCACGGGTGCTGGCGGGCAACCGATGCAGCTCTACTATATGCTTTCTTACGGAGTCGAGGTTTCCTATGCGTCGCTTGCGCTGCTTTTGGTTAACGCAGCGCATCAACTCGTGGTTCTGCTAATACCGACCGTACTGTTTCCGTTTCGCGCGAGGTTGATTCTCGATAATCTCGGCGGATTTCTCTGGCTCTTTTTGTTTGGGGCTCTGATCAATATCGGCCTGATTCTGTTTTTACTGTTTGCAATGTTTTCCAACAATTTCGCAGGCAGCTTTGTGCGCAAAGCCATCTCGTTCTTGACAAAACTGCGCATCGTAAAGCATCCGGAGCGAATTGAGAAGCGTGTTTCCGACCAGATCACGCTGTATCAAAAAGGCGCTGAAGTGTTCAAGGGTCACAAATGGCTTCTGGTTGCAGAGTTAGTTTCCTATGTTTTGCTCCTCGGGGCACAGTTTTTGATTCCTTATTTCATCTACCGTGCGTTTCACCTGACGCAATATGGAATGGTCGATTTTATTGCGCTTCAATCCGTGCTGTATCTCTCGGTTTTTTTCCTGCCAATCCCCGGCTCGGCAGGCGCGAGCGAGAGCGGTTTTGTAAAGCTCTTCCGTGTGCTGTATCAAAGCGCATTCATTGTTCCTGCAATGCTGCTCAGCCGCGTAGCTAGTTTTTACTTCATCCTTCTCCTCAGCAGCGCGGTTTCTCTTGCCATGCAGCTCGTGCTCTCCTACCGGCACAAGCATAATCAACTGCTATAATAAATTTCTCGCGCTAAACAAAACAGCCTCTCTGACACAAAATCAGAGAGGCTGTTGCTCTGCATATGGTTGCACGATCTATGCGGTCATCACCGCTTCTTTTTTGCGGCGCGCCCTTCTGCGGTTTCACCAAGCGTTTCGGCAAACTGCTCCAGTAGCTTTTTCTGCTCGTCCGTCAGGTGCTTTGGCACCTCTACGTTAACGGTGACCAGAAGGTCCCCTTTTCCGTTCGCGTTGAGCCGCTGAATGCCCTGATCACGCAGACGATAGGTAGAGCCTGTTTGCGTTCCGGCGGGAATCTGGTACTTGACGCTCTCCTTGAGCGTGGGCACCGTCAGGCTGCCTCCGAGCGCCGCCATCGTGTAGCTGATGGGCATCTCCAGATAGAGGTCATATCCTTTTCGCGTAAAGCGCTTATGCGAGCGTACATTGATGGTCACATACAAATCGCCGTTGGGCCCGCCTCTGTGCCCCGCGCTGCCCATGCCGCGCAGGCAAAGGCTCTGTCCATTGTCGATGCCCGCTGGTATCTTGACCGCTTTTTTCAGGTTTTTTCGGACGCGCCCTGTTCCGCGGCAGTCTGCGCAGGGGTTGGCAATTACCTTGCCGGTGCCTTTGCAAGCCGTGCAGGGCCGCGTGGACGTAAAGGAACCGAGGATCGTACTCTGCTGCGTGCGCACCTGCCCCGCGCCATTGCAGGTTTTGCAGGTGACCGGCTCAGTGCCCGGCTTTGCGCCAGAACCGTGGCAGGTTTCGCAGGTTTCCTCGCGCGGGATGGTGATCTCCTTCTCCACGCCGAACGCCGCTTCTTCGAACGTGATGGTCATGTTGTAGCGAAGATCGTCGCCCGGAATTGGGCCGTTGCGCGACTGTCCGCCGCCAAAACCGCCGCCGAACATCTGCCCTAAGATATCGCCAAAATCGCCAAAGCCGCCGAATCCGCCGCCCGCGAACGGGTCTTGCCCGCCCATGCTTGGGTCGAACGCCGCGTGGCCGAATTGATCGTATTTCGCGCGCTTGTCCGCGTCGGAGAGAATCTCCGCCGCTTCGTTTAGCTCTTTAAACTGTGCTTCCTTGGCTTTGTCGCCGGGATGCAGGTCGGGGTGGCACTCCTTCGCTTTCTTGCGGAATGCGCTCTTGATGTCGCTTTCCGTGGCGGTCTTACTCACACCCAGTATCTCGTAATAGTCGCGTTTTTCTGCCAACGCCCGTCACCTCTCTACCGAAAGCGCGTTTTTTTCTGCGCTTTCCCTACTACTTTTTTTGACTCGGCATGAAACGCAGCTATTGCATCTCACCCGGTTTTGATTCCAACAAGGAGGCGCAAGCCTTTGTTGCGCCTCCTCGCTGTTATTCAATTATGATACTACGCTGCGACAGATGCTTACTTATTGTCGTCCACAACTTCGTAATCGGCGTCTACCACGTTGTCTTTGCCCTGGCTGTCGGCATCAGCATTGCCGTCCTGTGCGTTCGGGTCAAAACCTGCGTCGCCCGCCTGTTGCTGCGCCTGCTCGTAGACTTTGCCAAAGACGCTGTAGCTCACCTCGGTGAGGCTCTCCGTAGCGGTCTTGATCATCTCCACGTCGCCGCCTTCCAGGGTCTTTCTGAGGTCTGCAATCGACTTTTCGATCTGCTCCTTACCGGAAGCATCGATCTTATCGCCCATATCTTTCAGGCTGCGCTCGGTTGTGTAGATCAACTGATCGGCGTGGTTCTTCGTCTCGACCTCGTCCTTACGCTTCTTGTCCTCATCCGCAAACTTTTCAGAGTCCGCAACCGCACGCTTGATTTCATCCTCGTTGAGGTTGCTTGATGCGGTGATGGTCACGTTCTGCTGATTGCCTGTACCGAGATCCTTTGCAGAGACGTGTACAATGCCGTTTGCGTCGATGTCAAAGGAGACTTCGATCTGCGGCACGCCGCGGGGCGACGGCGCAATGCCCGTGAGCTGGAATCTGCCCAGGGTCTTGTTGCCCTGCACCATGCCGCGCTCGCCCTGGAGCACGTGCACTTCAACGCTGGTCTGACCGTCCGCTGCTGTGGAGAAAATCTGGCTCTTCTTCGTGGGGATGGTGGTGTTACGCTCAATGAGCTTTGTGAATACGCCGCCCACGGTCTCAATACCCAGAGACAACGGGGTAACGTCCAGCAGCAGAATGTCCTTGACTTCGCCGCCAAGTACGCCGCCCTGAATGGACGCGCCGATAGCGACACATTCGTCGGGGTTGATGCCCTTAAACGGTTCTTTGCCGGTGATCTTTTTGACCACATCCTGCACGAGCGGAATACGGGATGAACCGCCGACGAGGATGACCTTATCTATCTGAGACGCGGAGAGGCCGGAATCGCTGAGGCACTTCTGCATGAGCGTTCTGGTCTGCTCGACAAGGTCGTTGATCAGCTCGTTGAACTTCGCGCGGGTGATGGTGATATCGAGGTGCTTGGGACCCGATTTATCCATGGTGATAAACGGCAGGTTGATCGTGGTCTGCGCGACACCGGAGAGGTCGATCTTCGCCTTTTCGGAGGCTTCCTTGAGGCGCTGAAGCGCCATCTTGTCCTGACGCAGGTCGATGCCGCTACTTTTCTTAAAGTCGTCGGCGATGTAGTCCATGATCAGTTGATCAAAGTCGTCGCCGCCAAGGCGGTTGTTGCCCGCTGTCGCGAGAACCTGAAACACGCCGTCGCCGATTTCGAGGATCGAGACGTCAAACGTGCCGCCGCCGAGATCGTAGACCAGAATCTTCTGGTTGTTTTCTTTGTCCATGCCATAGGCCAGCGCTGCCGCCGTCGGTTCGTTGATGATGCGCAGCACTTCGAGGCCCGCGATGCGGCCCGCGTCCTTGGTCGCCTGACGCTGGCTGTCGGTGAAGTACGCCGGAACGGTGATGACCGCCTGCGTGACGGTTTCGCCAAGGTAGGCTTCCGCGTCGGTCTTGAGTTTTTGCAGGATCATAGCGGAGATTTCCTGCGGAGTGTAGTCTTTTCCCTCGATATGAACCTTACGCGAAGAGCCCATGTCACGCTTGATCGAGGCGATCGTGCGATCCGGATTCGTGATGGCCTGGCGCTTTGCGATGTTGCCAACCATGCGCTCGCCGTCCTTAAACGCAACCACGGATGGCGTGGTGCGCATACCTTCGGAGTTGGGGATGACGACCGGTTCGCCGCCTTCTAGGAAAGCGACGCACGAGTTCGTTGTGCCAAGGTCGATGCCGATGATTTTGCCCATAATAAGTATCCTCCAAGTATTCTATATAATAATGTTTCCAGCCTCTGGAAAAATGTATTCTGATTTTATTCTGCCACTTTGGCCAAGCTAAAGTCTCTGGACCAATGTCTTCTTTCTTGTTCCGCGACTATGACGATACTTCCAGTCTCCGGAAAAATGAATCCCAACTTCTATTCAGCCACTTTGACCATGCAGTGGCGGATGATGCGGTCTCCCATGCGGTAGCCCTTTTGTAAGACAACGACGATTTCTCCGCTCTCTTTGCCGTCTACCTTCTCGCGCATGACAGCTTCATGCTTGACAGGGTCGAAGATGCAGTCGCTTTCCACCTCTTCTAAACCCAGCTTTTTGAGCGAATCGAGCATCTGCCGCTGCAGCATCGCGATTCCCTCGCGCCAAACCGCGTTTTCTGCGGGGATGCTCTCCAGCGCGCGCTCTAGATTGTCCAGCGCCGGCAGAAGCTCCTTGACGGTGTCCCGCTTGCCTTCCTCGTAACTATCGAGACGAACGCTGGCGTTTCTGCGGCGGAAGTTGTCAAAGTCCGCCTGAATGCGCTGCAGGAGGCTCACGGTCTCGTCCTTCTCCTTGGTAATGGCTTCGATGTGTGCCTTTGCCGCGGCAAACTCTTCGGCGGTCAGGGTATAGGATTCCTGTTTTGAAGCCGACTCGGTTACAACCGATTCTTCACAGGAAACGGAGTCGGCTCCCTCCGTCGTCGAGACAGTCTTCTCGGGTTCATTCTGTTTGGTCTTCTTAGTCAATGTTCCAGTCTCCTTGTTTGTACTCGGCGGTACCGGCAAGTCCATGCCCCGCCCTTTATTCGTCTAAATCGTTTGTCAGCATTTCCGAAAGGCTCCTGCGCATGTATTCGAGCACCGAAATCACCTTGCCGTAGTTCATGCGCGTTGGGCCTATGATGCCAAACGAGCCAAGCGGCTCTTCGCCGATTTGGTAGGTGGCGGTCACAATGCTACAGTCCTTAAACATCTCATCCGGGTTCTCGTTTCCGATCGTGATCGTAAACTCCAGCTTGCTCGCGCGCTTGAGCATCTCATAGAGCATGCTCCGCCCTTCGACCGCGGCGAGAAAGGACTTCGCTTTGTTCATATCCGCGTACTCTGGATAATGCAGCATGTTTGTCGCGCCCGATAACTGCACATTCGGCGAATCCGGCCCCATTTTTTTCTCGATGGCTTCGATAACCGAGCAGAGGAACGAGCGCCGCTCAAAAATCTCACCGCTCATCTCGCGGGCAATCCGCTCGCCAATCTGATCCATGCGGCAATCGTAAAACCGCTCGGTTAAAACATGCGAAATGCGCTCCAGCTCGCCGGTTCTCATATCCTCCGGCACGCGGATGACCGCGTCCCGCGCAAAGCCCGCCGTGGTTACGATGATCACAAGCGCGCGCCCTTCACGCAGAGGAACCAGCTGGATATGACGCAATCTATTAGAGGCAAGCATCGGCGGCATGACCATCGCGGTATAGTTTGTCACGGCGGAGAGCGCCTGCGCCGTCTGCTTCATGACGGACTCGACCTCGTCTAGCTTTGCGCTCATGTGTGCGCGGATGATCTTGATTTCGCCGTCCGTCAGCGCAGCCTTTTGCATCATCTGGTCGACATAGAGCCGGTACGCCTTATCCGAAGGCACACGGCCTGCGGAGGTATGCGGCTGCTCCAGATAGCCCAGCTCCTCCAGATCGGCCATCTCGTTTCGAATGGTCGCACTCGAAAGATTAAACTCCTCATGCTTGCTGATGGCGCGGGAGCCGACCGGAGACGCGGACATGATATACTCGTCTATAATTGCCTTGAGAATGCCGAGTTTTCTGGCATCCAGATCCATGCGCCGCCGCCTCCTTTCGAGAAAACTTTCTTCGACGTAAAAAAGCCATAGCCTGCATCAGCCGGAAATTCTTTATTAGCACTCTGTTTTATTGAGTGCTAACCCATGACAAAAATTTAGCACCTACGAGCGTAGGTGTCAAGTGAGTGCTGTATCATAAATGTGACATTCCAGTGAATTCACCCCCTGCGCTGTTTTCGCGGGGAGATACGCGCGCAATCGCAACGTCAGATCCCGCATTATCGTAGCGGTACACATCAACGCATAAAAAAGCTCAGCGCCTCGTTTTGCAGATCCAGCCCCTTGCGGTTGAGTGCGAGAAACGCTTCGCTCTCAAGCGCCCAGCCGCGCGCACATAGGCGCTCCATCGCGCTTGGATACGCTTCGACGACATCCAGCCCAAAGCGCGCGAGAAAGGCGGCGCGATCCACCCCCTGCGTGAGCCTGAGCCCCAGCATGACGCACTCAAACATCTCGTCTCTGGGATTGAGCCGTAGCGTCTCCGCCAGCGGACGCTTACCGCGCGAGAGCAGACGCTCGTATTCTTCCAATGTGCCGACGTTGGCAAACCGCGTCCAGCGCTTTTGCCGCACCGCCGCATGTGCCGCGAGGCCAAGACCTAAGTATTCGCCGTTGTGCCAGTAGTTTAGATTATGGCGGCACGCGAAGCCTTCTTGCGCAAAATTGCTGATCTCGTAGCGGTGATAGCCGCGCTCCTCCAGATCATCGATACTTGCGTCCTGCATATCCGCCACAAGGTCTTCATCCGGCAGGGAGACCTCGCCGCTGTGCACGCTCGAATATAGTGGAGTGCCTTCCTCTAGAATCAGCGAATAGGCAGAAACATGCTGGACACCTAGATCACAAATGGTCTTGAGCGAATCTTTATACTGCTTAAGGGTCTGTGTTGGCAGTCCATGCATCAAATCCACATTGATGTTGGTAAAGCCCGCGTTTCGCGCGCTCTTGAGCGTATCGAGAAATTGCGCAAACGTATGAATCCTGCCTATGTTACTTAATAGCGCATCGTGCGTGCTCTGCAGCCCGATCGAGAGGCGGTTGATCCCCGCCGCGCGATACGCCATAAGCTTTTCCGGCGTCGCCGTGCCGGGGTTTACCTCCATGGAGCGCTCAGTCTCCGCGCGAATATCGAAATGCGCATCCAGCGCCGCCATGATGCGCTGCATTTGCTCGCCTGATAAAAGCGAGGGCGTGCCCCCGCCGAAAAACACCGTATCGAACGCGGCAGGATAGTCCCCGCCGCGTGATACAAGCTCAATTTCCCTGATCAGCGCATCCACATACGCCTCCGGCACGCTGCCACAGGCAAACGAGACAAAGTCGCAATAGGCGCACTTCCTGCGGCAGAACGGAATATGTAGATAGATGCCAGCCATGTTAGTTGATGCGCAGCACGCTCATAAACGCGTCGCTCGGTAAGGACACGTTGCCGACCTGACGCATGCGCTTCTTGCCCTCTTTCTGCTTCTCGAGCAATTTCTTTTTGCGCGTGATGTCGCCGCCGTAGCACTTTGCGAGCACATCCTTGCGCACAGCGCGGACGGTCTCGCGCGCGATGATCTTGCCGCCGATGGCTGCCTGAATCGGAATCTCAAACTGCTGACGCGGGATGACTTCGCAGAGCTTCTCCGCCACCGCGCGTCCTTTTGCATAGGCGCGGTCGCGGTGCACGATGGTGCTCAGCGCGTCGCACATGTCCCCGTTGAGTAGGAAATCCACCTTGACAAGATCGCTCTTTTCATAGCCCTTGAGTTCGTAATCAAAGGAAGCATATCCCCTGCTGCGGCTCTTGAGCTGATCGAAAAAATCATAGATGATCTCGTTGAGCGGCAGCGTATAGTGTAACCGCACGCGCGACGCCTCGATGTAGTTCATATCGACGAATATGCCGCGCCGCTCCTGACAGATCTCCATGATCGAGCCGACGTAATCCGAGGGCGTCATGATGGTCGCCTTGACCATCGGCTCTTCCAGTAGGTCAATATCGGTGACAGGAGGAAGGTTGGATGGGTTATCGATCAGGCGCTCTTCACCGGAGGTGAGCCTCACCTTATAGATAACGCTCGGCGCGGTAGTGACGAGGTCTAGATCAAATTCGCGTTCGAGCCTCTCCTGAATGATCTCCATATGCAGCAATCCCAAGAACCCGCAGCGGAAACCATAGCCCAGCGCGCTGCTCGTCTCCTGTTCGTAGGAAAGCGAGGCGTCGTTGAGTTTGAGCTTGTCCAGCGCATCCCGCAAGTCTTCATACTGCGCACCGTCCGCCGGATAAATACCGCAAAACACCATAGGGTTTGCCTGCTTATAGCCGGGCAGCGGCTTTTTTGCGGGGTGCTCGGCGGAGGTGATCGTGTCGCCAACCTTCGTTTCGGCAACACTCTTGATGGAAGCCGCGATATAGCCCACTTCGCCCGCGGTAAGTTCGTCTACCGGCATGGGGGCGGGAGTAAACACGCCGACCTCGGTGACTTCGAATTCGTGCCCGCTTGCCATCGAGCGGATGCGCAGACCGGGCTTGACCGTGCCGTCAAACACGCGCACATAAGTAAGCGCGCCCTTGTAGTTGTCGTAAAAACAATCGAACACCAGCGCGGTTAGCGGCGCGTCCGGATCTCCCACCGGCGGCGGCACCGTTTTGACCACCGCGGCAAGCACTGCGGCTACATTCAGCCCGCTCTTGGCGGAGATCTTTGGCGCGGAGTGCGCCTCGAGGCCGATGACATCCTCAATTTCCTGCGCGGTACGCTCCGGCTCCGCGCTCGGCAGATCGATCTTGTTGATCACCGGAACGACCTCTAGCCCGTTGTCTACGGCGAGGTATACGTTTGCGAGCGTCTGCGCCTCGATGCCCTGCGTCGCGTCAACGACAAGAATCGCGCCTTCGCAAGCGGCAAGCGCGCGGCTGACTTCGTAGGTAAAGTCCACGTGGCCAGGCGTGTCGATGAGGTTGAACATATAACGTTTGCCGTCCGAGTGCGTATAAAACATGCGCACAGCGGAGGATTTGATCGTGATGCCGCGCTCGCGCTCGAT
>JAUYTF010000150.1 GCA_030695285.1 Eubacteriales bacterium
TGAGCCTCGCCGAGCGCAGCGAACTGCTTGCCGGAGAGTCGGACGGAATATGAGAAAAGACCGGGACGGCCAGCCCGCATTTGACACTGAGGTGATCAACGCGATCCGGCAGGAGGAAGCGGGCACCATTCAGGGCGCAAAGCTGATTCAGGCGGGAGAGCTAGTTGCGTTTCCGACCGAGACAGTCTATGGACTTGGCGCGGACGGACTCAACGGAGAAGCGGTCGCAAAGATTTTTGCGGCAAAAGGCAGACCCGCGGACAACCCGCTGATTTTGCACATCGCAAAAAAGAGCGATGTACGTCGACTCTGGAGCCGGATACCGAAACAGGCGTCGATTTTGATGGACACCTTCTGGCCGGGGCCTTTAACGTTGGTCGCACCAAAGAGCGATCTTATACCGGATGAGGTCACGGCGGGGCTCGACACCGTCGCCGTGCGCTTGCCGCAGAACAAGACCGCGCGCGCACTGATCGCAAAGGCTGGCGTACCCATCGCGGCGCCGAGCGCAAATCGCTCTGGCAGACCAAGCCCGACCACCGCGCAGCACGTGCTGGACGATCTCGGCGGGCGAATTCCGCTGATACTCGATGGAGGCTCGTGCCATTACGGGGTGGAGTCTACGGTGCTCTCGCTCGTCAGCGAACCCACGATTTTGCGCCCTGGCGCGATTACACGGGAGATGCTCTCAGCGCTCATCGGCGAGGTGCGCGTCAGCGCGAGCATCCTTAGCCCGATGAAAGAGGACGAAATCGCCGCTTCACCGGGCATGAAGTACCAGCATTATGCACCCTTGGCAGAGGTTGTTGTCGTATTGGGCGCGCCACAGCAGGCGGCAAAGCGCATAAACGCGCTCTATCGCGCGGCGGAGGCGGAGGAAAGATCGGTCGAAATCGCCGCCACGGAGCAGACGAAACAGTTTTACCGGGGCATGCGGCATATTGTTCTTGGCGACCGGAACGCACCCGAGACGCTCTGCGCAAACCTGTTTTCCGCGCTACGGGAGATGGATTCCCGTGCGGAGCTAATCCTTGCCGAGGGAATTGCAGCAGAGGACGAGGGCTTGGCTTATATGAACCGCCTCCTGCGCGCTGCCGGGTTTGTCGTCATCGACGCTTCCAAAGAGTAAATCATTATAGAATTTAAACGTTTTTGATCCGTAAATACATTCACCATAGAGAAAGGTAGTAAGAGAACATGAAACTTGCCATCGGCTGTGATCACGGCGGCTTCGATCTGAAGGAAGCGATTGTCGAATACTTGCGCGAAAAAGGGCACGAAGTGAAGGATTTCGGCTCCTTTGATAAAAGCAGCATCGATTATCCGGACTACGTCTTTCCGGTTGCGGAAGGCGTTGCGCAAGGCTTGTTTGAGCGCGGCATCGTCATCTGCACCACGGGCATCGGCGTCAGCATCGCCGCAAACAAGGTGCAGGGCATCCGTTGTGCGCTGGTGACGGACGAATACTCCGCAAAGATGACCCGGGAGCACAACGATACCAACATGCTCGCGCTCGGCGCAAACGTGACCACAATAGAGCGCGCAAAGGGCATCGTCGATATCTGGCTGGGCGAGCCGTTCTCGCATGGAGAGCGCCACCAGCGCAGAATAGATAAAATATCCGCTTACGAAAAAATGCACTAAGGAGGCTCACCCATGTCTAGAATCATCACCATCGACCATCCGCTCGTGCAGCATAAGCTCTCGCTGCTGCGCGATAAGGACACCGGCTGCAAAGCGTTTCGTGAACTCGTCTATGAACTGGCAATGCTCATGGCATACGAGGTCACACGCGATCTCGAGCTCAAGGAAATCGAGATCGAAACGCCGATCTGCAAAACCACCGTGCAGACGCTCGCAAACGAGAAGATCGCAGTCATCCCGATCCTCCGCGCTGGTCTCGGCATGGCGGACGGCATCATGAGCCTGATCCCCAACGCGAAGGTAGGACACATCGGCCTGTATCGTAATCCCGATACGCTGATGCCCACGGGCTACTACTGCAAGCTCCCGCAGGACATTGCCGAGCGCGTGACCATCATCGTAGACCCGATGCTCGCCACCGGCAACTCCGGCATC
>JAUYTF010000151.1 GCA_030695285.1 Eubacteriales bacterium
GATGCCGCGAAGCCCGTCCTTAGGCGCGGTCTCATCCGCCGTGGTATAGCTTGGAGATTCGACCATGATGTGCTGATACAGCTTCGTCATATCGCGATAGAACCGCTTGATCTGCTTTTCCTGCGCAGGAAACACGCGGGAGAGCTCCTCGGCAAACCGGTCGACATCCGCATAAAAGCGCACACGCTGCCCCGCGTAGTTGACCACATAGAGCAGATCGTGTTTGAGCACGTCGATGGGCTCTTCGAGGCAGTTCATCACGAACCGATGGGCATTGAACCCCCGCTCGCCAAAGCCATAGAGCATTGCAGAGCCCTGATCAAACGTGGTATCGCCCCGCCGGAATATACCGCAGGAGCCGCCGGGCTGTTCGCTTTTTTCCACGACCGCAACGCGAAGCCCTCTCTTGGCGAGCAGGCTCGCCGCCGTTAAGCCGGAGAGCCCGCCGCCGATGATGACAGTGTCATAATGATTCTTTTGCTGGAACATAGTACCTGCCCAAATGTTATATTTTTATCATACAGCAGTGTCTTTTATGTTTTCTTAGCCTTCGCACCCTTCACAAACAGCGCTACGATCACCGCAACAAACGCCGCGAGGCACAGCGCAAGCGTTGCGATCACGCCGGTAAACGCACCCGCGAATCCGGCGGGGGAGAGATGGTTTGTGAGGATGTTGGCATACGCCCAGATGAACACGAGCAGATACGGAATATCGCGAAACCGCAGCGCGGTCGCGATGCCGATCGCTGCGCCGACAAGCAGGATGATCATCGTCCACGCAGCCTCGCTCAAGCCAAGCCCGCCAAAGCCGTTGCCGACCAGCAGCGCGGTTGCGCCCGCGATGGTGGCGACCGTCACCCAGCCGAAATAGACCGAAAACGGCAGCCGCACGAACCATTTCTCCTTCGCGGAGAGGGGCTCCTGCGCGTGGATGATCAGGCGCATGTCGATCATGGCGATTAAAAACAGCGCGAGCAGAAGGAACGAAACTGTGAGCAGCCCGTAATGCCAGGCGATGACCCAGCTCAGGTTGAGCACGGATGTGATGATCAAGACAATGCCCGTGCGCGTGAGCAGCTTTGCGTTGACTGCTTCATTGCGCCGGCGGAACAGCCCGAACTGATAGAGCGTATAAGCGATCACGAGAATGTAGATCACGCCCCAGATGGCGAACGCCAGCGGCGCGGGTACGAACAGATTCGGGTACCGGTCGGAGACTTCCTTCGGCGTCACGCCGTTGATCGGCAGGATGGAGGAGAGTGCGTTGACGGTGAGCATCGCGATGAGCGCGAGGAGAATGAGCCACTTCAATGCTTTGGATACTTTCTGCGATTCCATTTGTGTAGGCCTCCCTTTCATAATTTCAGCTACAATTCAGTATATCGGTTACATTTCGGTAGTGTTTATAGCGTAAAGTAATACGAACCCAGCAGATAATCCTGCCGATCGTTCAGCGAGAGGCGGTAGAGCAGGCGCTTTGCCAGACCCAGCGGGGTTGTACCGCGCAGATAGCCGTCCCGAAGCGACTGATACTTCCTCGTCTGCGCGGGGCTTGCGCTTTCAGAGAAATATCCCCAGACGTGCTCCAGTGCGTTGAGCGCGCGGCCCTTGTCCTCCGGCAGAGAAAGCGCATGCTCAACTGTTTGATAAAACACAAGCGCGTTGTCGCCCTGTTTGTCTTTGAGCAACGCGCGGATAGACTGATAATCATTCGGCGAGCGCTCCAGCACGCTGTACTTATAGCGCCCCCATTCGGTTTCCAGCAAGCGCTGGTTTGGGGCCGACGTGCAGAGCACACACTTGACCGCCGAGCGGTTCTTGTCCTTCACTTCCAACATGATATCCGGATTTTCACCCGGCAGACTGTGACAATAGTCCAAAAACGGGTTGATTGCGATGGTGTCGGAGTGTGC
>JAUYTF010000158.1 GCA_030695285.1 Eubacteriales bacterium
CCACTACCTGACGGATTACTTCACCTTCGCGCACACGCCGGAATTCCGTCTCGGGCTCAAAGAGCACGGCGCATATGAGCTGCGGCTGAACGACTATTTCCGTACGCATTACACGCAGCAAGAATGCGCGCTGCCAAACCACACCTTTGCATCCTGCGGCAGCGCGCGCGAAGTGGCGAGGGAAGTCTACCGCATGAAGCGGGACTACCGCGCGGAGGGCTGTACGCTCGCGCGGGATGTGCGCTTTGCCTACAGCGCCTGCCTCGGCGCTATGACGCAGCTCATCGCCGTTTCCGAAGCGCGGCAAGTGCACACGCGCGCGCCTTACCGCTTCTCGCTTCTCACCGCCGAGCGCTACGCGTTTCGCGACGAGGTCTGCCGCAGACGCATCACGCCGCGCAGAGCTTGGTGCCCCGCCTGCGTCTAACGTTACTCTTTCCTCTGGCGCGAAAGCGCCAAATAAAGACCGCCCTGCGAATTTCGCGGGCGGTTTTGTGCATCCTGTCAGTGATTCGCCGGTGATTCCATTATTTCCCTCTGCTCCGGCAATACGGGAAGGATATAATCGATCGTTACTTTTTCTCCTCTGCTCATCGGCTCGCAAAACCTTTCCTGCGTATAGACCTCGCACCAATAGAAGTGCTCCAGATCGATCCGCTTTCCGGTCTTTTCAATCGCTTCCGTGATCAAAAGATAGGCCGACTCCAATATCTCCGCGATATCTGCGCCTTCCACCTGAACATGCGCGGTCAAACCGCCGGGAACATGTTTTGCCTGCAACCCTTCTGGAACGACAGTGCCGACCTTCATGAAATCTCCGATGATGAACTCGAAATGGTTCATGTCCCGAAAGTTGTACATCATGCCGATGCCGACGTTTGCGTCGATAACATCGCAGCAGGTCTCGCTTGCTATGGTTTGCAGCTTGTCATTCGCATCGCTGCTATAAAACGCCTGCCAGGCTGCCCCGGCCTCCACAAACGAGGTGTTGTGGTATGCCCCAACCATCCACCGTTCCTCAACATGCTGGTAGGTGATCCTTTTCATCTCTGCCATGATTCGTTTTCCTCCAATAAATCGCATATCAAGATACTCCAGCGGCAAATAAACGTTTAGTTTCGCGAAACGCTGTCTGGCCTGAAGCGGTGTCATTGCGTGGTGTTGTTTAAACGCCCGCGAAAACGCAGAGTGCGATTGAAACCCGTATTTCATCGCTATATCCAATACGGTAGCGCTGCTGTTTTGCAAGTCGAATCCCGCAAGCGTCAATTTTCGTTTTCTCACATAGTCGGAGATGCTGACGCCCGATAGAAAGATAAACACACGCTGAAACAGCGCGGCGGGAGACATCGCGATCTTCGATATTTCGCTTTCTTTGACTTCGCTGCCATCTTGAATGGTCTGCTCGAGATATCGTATGACATCATCAAACACTTTGCTGTTATTCATATGCGCACCTCTTGAACATATCGTAACAGAAAAACACGTGGCGTGCTTTACCAGAGCTGTACATTTTTTGCACAATCAAGAATTCAACCGTCATCCTCTCGGTATTTTAAAGAATCAGAAGGAATGACAGCGCTATTTATAACGGTTTATTCATTTTACCCTCTCAAGATTGCCCCAATCAGCGGTGTTCGCGTGAATAATATGCATAATGCTGCATATTATTCAGATTGCTTGTGCTTCAAAATGGATTATGCTAAATAATTCCTCAGTTTTTCAAAAATAATGCTTGACTATTTATGCTGTTTTTATTAATATATATGCAATTCACCAATTGGAGGCAAGTACCATGTCAAACATCAAGAAGATCGTTTTAGCCTATTCCGGTGGGCTGGATACATCCGTCATCATCCCCTGGCTCAAGGAAAACTACCCCGGCTGCGAAGTCATCGCCGTCGCGGGAGACGTTGGCCAGGGCATGGGCGAGCTGGACGGCCTCGAAAAAAAAGCCCTCAAGACCGGAGCCAGCAAACTCTATGTCGAAGACCTCACCAGCGAATTTGTGGACGACTTCATCATTCCCACCATGAAAGCGGGCGCAATTTACGAAGAGTATCTGCTGGGCACAGCGTTTGCCCGCCCAGTGATCGCGCAGCGCATCGCCGAAATCGCCCTCAAAGAAGGCGCGGACGCAATCTCCCACGGCTGCACCGGCAAGGGCAACGATCAGGTTCGCTTTGAGCTTGCCATCAAGTATTTTGCGCCGAATATGAAGGTCATCGCCCCGTGGCGCGAATGGGAACTCAAGAGCCGCGAAGACGAGATCGACTATGCAGAGGCGCACAATATCCCCCTCAACATCAGCCGTGAGACCAACTATTCCAAGGACAAGAACCTCTGGCACCTCTCCCATGAGGGCTTGGACCTGGAAGACCCGGCAAATGAGCCGCTCTACCAGAAAGACGGCTTTTTGGAGATGTGCGTCAGCCCGGAGCAGGCGCCGGACAAGCCCACCTATGTAACCATCGGGTTTGAAAAAGGCGTGCCTGTCTCGCTCGACGGCAAGAAGATGAGCGCAAAGAATATCATTCTCGCGCTCAACGAGGTCGGCGGCGCAAACGGCATAGGGCTTCTCGAC
>JAUYTF010000170.1 GCA_030695285.1 Eubacteriales bacterium
TGCTATCAGCGCGTCCGCCACCACGCGGATATTCGCGGGCGTTCCGCCTATACCGTGCAGTGTGATGCAGCCGACCTCGCTGCCCTTGTGAAACAGCGGCTTGGAGAGGTCGTCGTCAAACGGCGGGCTCTGATCCAGCACCGCTTTGTCCGGCAGATAATCCTTCAGCGCTTCCAAAATGGACGGCATATCAAATATCCCCCTTGCACCAGTGAAATGGCTTGACCGGGTCTTCGAAAGTGCGATAGCACTCTCCGTTTTACAAAAGCTTTCTCGTCTGACGGTAGACGTCCCCGGAACCGACGGTCACCACGAGGTCTCCCTCGCTTGCGTGTTCGTCCAGATACAGGCGGATCTCCTCAAACGTCGGGATATATACGGCGTTGTGGCTCTGCTCGTTGATTGCTTGGACCATATCCCGCGCGTGAACGATGCCGGTGTCCTTCTCTCTGCCGGGGTAGATATCCGGCACGAGAACATGATCTGCATCCGTAAAACAGGTCACGTTGTTGCAAAAGAGCGTGCGCGCGCGGGTATAGCTGTTGCATTGAAAAACACAGTAAAGCGTCTTATGCGGAACGCGCTTGGCGGCGTCGAGCGTCGCTCGAATCTCGCTCGGGTGGTGGCCGTAGTCGTGAAACACCCTTACCCCGTTGTGCTCGCCGTAAAACTCAAACCGGCGGCGCGTGTTTTGAAAGTCATGTAGCGCCTGCGCCTGTACGTCAAAGGATACCCCAAAGTGATCGGACACCGCGACGGCGCCCAGAGCATTGACCACGTTGTGCATGCCGGGCACGCTGAGCTGCACGGTTCCAATCGCTTCCCCGCGGCGGAGCACGGTAAAGCCCGCGTTGCCGCGCGCGTCAAATGCGATATCGCTCGCGGTATAGTCGCCGCCGGTGAGCCCGTATGTCACAATATTCAGATCGCTCTTGTCCACGAGTGCTTTCACCCGCACGTCGTCCACACAGGCGATGAAGGTGCCGTCTTCCGGCAACAGCGCGAGGAAACGCTCAAACACTGCGACAATCTCGTCTATGTCTTTATAGTAGTCCAGATGATCGTCGTCGATGTTGTTGATCAATGCGACCGTGGGCTTAAGCGTAAGAAAGCTTTCGACGTATTCGCACGCCTCGGTGACGAACAGCTCGCGGTTGCCGACGTGTACGCCGCCTTCCAAAAAATCGACAAAGCCGCCGACGTGGATGGTCGCGTCCGTCTTGGCCTGGGCATGGATGATGGCGAGCATGGATGTGATGGTGGTCTTGCCGTGGCAGCCCGCGATGGCGACCACCTGCGCATACCGCTCGCTGATCTGCCCTAGCGCCACGCTGCGCTCCAGCTCCGGAATGCCTTTTTCGCGCGCAAGCACGCGCTCTGGATTGTCCGGCTTGATCGCGGCGGAGAAGACCACGAGGTCCGCGCCGTCGATGTATTCACCCGTGTGGCCGATGGAATAGCGAACGCCCTCGTGATCCAGCGCGTCGGTAAACTGCGAGCGCTCCCGGTCGGAGCCGGTGACCTCGTGCCCCTGGGACTTGAGAATCAACGCCAGGCCGTTCATGCTGCAGCCGCCGATACCGATCAGGTGGATTCGTTTCGCGTCGTCGATATGTGCCATCTTGTGTTGTCTCCATTGCTTCTCAGAATTCATATATTATACGCCTTTTCTTTGCGGGTTCGCAACTTTGGGACATAGAGAATCGAAAATTCGGGGCGGCTCCGTTGATGAAGAACGCGCGAATCGCTGAAAAAGGGCTTGCCATTTCACCCCCGATACGGTAAAATATCTTTTGCGCGGGGATGTAGCCCAGTTGGTCAGAGCGCTTCGTTCACATCGAAGAGGTCGTGGGTTCGAGCCCCTCCATCCCCACCA
>JAUYTF010000189.1 GCA_030695285.1 Eubacteriales bacterium
GCTCATGACGAGCATATCCGGACGCGCGCCTTTTTCCAGCATTGACGCGCGCTGGCGCACGCCAAAGCGGTGCTGCTCATCCGTCACGATACAGCCAAGGTCGCAAAAACGCACATTCTCCGATAGCAGCGCATGTGTGCCGACCACGAAGAGCGCGCTGCCATCCGCAATCTTTTTGAGCGTCGCTTCCCGATGCGCCTTTTTCATGCTGCCTTTGAGCAGCACGACGGTCTCGCCGAATATCTCGCCGAGGTTTTGCGCATGCTGCTCGGCAAGGATCTCCGTCGGCGCAAGCAGCGCCCCCTGCTTGCCGTTTGCGGCGGCAACGCAGAGCGCATACATGGCAACCGCCGTCTTGCCGGATCCGACGTCGCCTTGCAGCAACCGGTTCATGGGCACAGGCGCGCGCATATCGATCGATATCTCATCGGCAACGCGCATTTGCGCTCGCGTCAGTGAAAATGCGAGTAGAGACGTGAAGCGCGAAAGCACACCGCTGGTGTCAAACGAGAACCCATTTTGCCGTAATCGATCGGACTTTTGCAACTCCACGATGATGAAATACAGCAGCGTGTTTTCAAAGTCTAACCGGCGGCGCGCCATCTCCAGCGCCTCAAGGCTAAACGGAAAATGCGCGTGTCGCAGCGCGAGCGCAAGCGAAACGAGCGAATGCCGCTCCAATAGCGTCCTTGGCAGCGGCTCGGGTATCTTGTCCCAAACGCTCTCGAGCGCCGCAAATATGCTGTCCCGCCAGGCGCGCTGATTCACGCCCCTGATGGTTGGATACACGGGCACGATGCCGGGCAGCGCTTGCGAAAGCGATGGGTTGAGCAGAGAAACGCCGTTCTTTTTGAGCACGCGACCGGAAGCATAGATGATTTCTCCGATTTGTAGTTGCGCACTGCGATAGGGCTGATTGAACCACTTGAGCGTGATCTTACCCGTCTCGTCCTGCGCGGGCGCGGAGAGCATGGTCATCCCCTTTCTGCGAAAGAAGCGCGTTGCTGCGCTGATGCGCACCTGTACGGCGGCGTTTTGCCCATTGACCAGCTGCGAGATCGGCGTCGCCTTCGTATAGTCCATATAGTCCCGTGGCAGACGGTAGAGCAAATCCTTCACGGAACATACGCCGAGCTGCAAAAACAACTCCGCGCGCTTCGGCCCGATTCCCTTTACGCCGGTCAGCGGTGAATCCAGCATCGTACTAAAAAGGCTCCTGTATGCGAGTGTAAAAACACGATGCCTTGCTTGGCTCGTGTAAGAAAGCCGACGACGGGAACACGTCGTTCCGTCGCCGGCTGTCTGGCAGTTAATCCGCGCGGCTTTACAGGCGTTTACTGCACCGCGACATAGTAGTAATACAGCGGCTGACCGCCTGCAAGCACCATAAACTCCGCGTCTTCATACGCTTCCTGCAGCTTGTCTGCAATCGTCTGCGCATCCTCTTCCGTCTGGCCTTCGCCAAAATAGAGGGTGACCGTGCATGCTTCGTCCCCGTGCTCTGCGATCATCTTTCGAACAAGGTCAATGGTTGCGTCCGCAACCGTCTTTCCGGACACGGAGAGATGGTTGTTGACAAGTCCGATCAAATCGCCCTTTTTCACCGAGTTGCCGTCAAACGTCGTGTCGCGCACAGCATAGGTGACCGCGCCACTGATGACGTCCGTAATCGCTTCTTTCATTGCTTCCTCATTTTCCGCGACGGTCGCGTCCTTTGAGTAAGCCATGCAGGCAGCAATGCCCTGCGGGATGGTCTTTGTCGGAATCAGCACAACGCCCTTTTTCGTCAGCTCACTCGCCTGTTGCGCCGCGAGGATGATGTTGGAGTTGTTGGGCAGCACAAACACGTGTCTTGCGTTGATCTTATTGATCGCGGAAGCGATGGAGTCGATGCTAGGGTTCATCGTCTGTCCGCCGGTGATCAGCGCATCGACCGCGAGCGCCCTGAAGAGCTCGTCGATGCCTGTTCCCGTACTGACAGCCAGCAGGCCGAACTCCTTTTCGTTGCGCTTGCGCTCCTCCATGAGTTCGCGGTTCTGCTCGCGCATATTCTCGATCTTGAGCTTGTCCAGTTCACCCAGACGCAACGCCATCTGCAGCACCTTGCCCGGCGAATTGGAATGCACATGCACCTTAATCATGTCCGCGTCGCTTGCTACAACGACGGAATCGCCAAGCCGCTCAAGATGATTGCGGAAACTCTCGATCTCCGCTTCGTCCGTCTCCGGCGAGAGATGAATGATGAAAAATTCCGTGCAATACCCGTAAATAATGTTTTCGCCGGAGAAACTGTCCACATTGAGCGTTTCCTGTATTGGACGCTCCAGAACGAGCTCTTCATAGCTCTCGATCTCCTCGCCGTCAAGCGAGAGTTTGAAGCCTCTGTAGATCGTGAGCAGCCCTTTGCCGCCGGAATCGATGACGCCAGCTTCTTTGAGCACGGGCAGCAGATTCGGTGTGTCTGCCAGCGCTTTTTCGCCGCTTGCGAGCATTTCGTCCATCAGGCGGTAGATGTTTGCGCCCTGCTCCTGCAAAATGGCAACGTTTTCCGCAATCACGCGCGAAACGGTGAGTATTGTGCCTTCTTTGGGCTTCATCACGGCTTTATACGCCGCTTCGGTGCCCTTGGTCAAAGCCGCGGAGAGCAGCTCCGCATCCACAAACTCAGCGCCCTTGAACGCGCGGGAAAACCCGCGGAAGAGCTGCGAGAGAATTACGCCGGAGTTGCCGCGCGCGCCCTTGAGCGCACCCATGCTCAGCGCGTCGGCCACCTGCGTGGCAGTTGCGCTCTCCGGCAGAGAGCGGATCTCATGTACCGCACTCTGCATGGTCATAGACATATTGGTGCCCGTGTCTCCATCGGGGACAGGAAACACATTCAAAGCGTCGATAGTCGCTTTGTTCTTCTCCAGCAGCGCTGCGCCTGCGATAACCATATCGCGCAGCTGTGCGCCGCCGATCTTCATATTTTTATCCAATTTTCCCTCCGAAATGTTCGGATCCCAAGAGCCGAACCGCGTTATACGCGAATGTTTTCGACGTGAACATTGACGGCGCGAACCGTGATGCCAGTCATCTCTTCCACCCGATACTTCACATTGCTCTTGGCATTCTGCGCCACTGCGGGCAAAGATACGCCATACTCGAGCGTGACATACAGATCGATATCAATCACGTCGGGTGATACTACCGTAACCTTGACGCCGCGGCGCATGTTGTCTTTTCCAAACAGTTCAATAAACGAATCGCTCGCTTTCTTTGCATTCATGCCGACGATGCC
>JAUYTF010000195.1 GCA_030695285.1 Eubacteriales bacterium
CGACAGCGTGGAGACAGACGAGGATGAACCCGTCGAGATCGGCGTGCTGGCAAACGACAGCGATGTGGATATGGACGAGCTGCTCAACGCAGACTGGGAAGCGGAGTCGATCTCGGTTTTGATCGGCGAAGCCGGACTAACCGCGCCTGCTCACGGCACGATCACCACCGACGGCACGACGATCACCTACACGCCGGACACGAACTATAACGGCACCGACACCTTTACCTACTATTGCTACGACGGCGAAGAGAAGGTGGAAGCCAGCGTTTTGGTGACCATCCGGCAGGTGAACGACAACCCGATTGCCGTTGCGGACAGCACGAGCACAAATGAGGACACGCCGACTGCACAGATCGACGTTCTGGCAAACGATACGGACGTGGACACCAACACCACGCTGAATCAGGACGACTTGCATCTGCGCAGCAGCTTTAGCATCACGTCTGCCTCGGTGACAAACAGCGAACACGGCAGCGTGGAGATCATCGACAACAAGCTCGTCTTCACACCCGCGCTGAACTGGTTTGGCACGGAAGTGATCGACTATACCATGAGCGACGGGGAAGGCGGCTCTTCGAGCAGCACGCTGACGGTGACGGTCAATTCCGTCAACGACCTGCCTGAGTTTACGATAGGCCCGGTGAATCTGGAGCTGATCGAGGACGAAGCCGACGGCACCACAACCGTCGTCGTCAGCGACGTTGAGACCGCGGCAGCATCGCTCATCGTCACTGTCATAAACAGCACAAATCCCACGCTGATTGCTACCACGGACGTGGCGGTAACAGCGGGGACAGGCGGCACGCGCACGATCAAAGTCAACCCGAAGGACAACCAGAACGGCACGGCAGAGATTACGCTGAAGGTGACAGACGCCGACGGCGGCGAGAGGTTAGTTGCTTTCACCGTCACCGTAAACGCGGTCAACGACGCACCGGTTGCACAGGATAAAACGCTGAACATCAGCGAAGACGCAAGCGTGCAGATTATTGTGAAAGCAGCCGCCTCAAGCGACGTGGACATCGCGACCAACGAAGACGTGGTGACGCTCTCGATCACCACGGCGGCACAGCACGGCACGGCGGGCATCGACGCGAACGGAAACATCACGTACGTACCCAACAAGGATTTCAACGGAACGGACACGTTTGGTTTCACCGCGACCGACCTAGAAGAAGACACCGATACGGGCACGATCACCGTCCACATCGCGCAGGTAAACGACGCGCCCGTCGCGCAAAACGACAGCGCGGAGACAGACGAGGATGAACCCATCGAAATCAGCGTGCTGGCAAACGACAGCGACGTGGATATGGACGAACTGCTCAACGCAAACTGGGAAGCGGAGACGATCTCGGTTCTGATCGGCGAATCCGGGCTCACCGCGCCGGCTCACGGCACGATCACCACCGACGGCACGACGATCACGTACACGCCGGACACGGACTACAACGGCACCGACACCTTTACCTACTATTGCTACGACGGCGAAGAGGAGGTGGAAGCCAGCGTTTCGGTGACCATCCGGCAGGTGAACGACAACCCGGTTGCCGTTGCGGACAGCACCTCGACGGATGAAGACGAACCCGTTCGCGTCAACGTGCTTGACAATGACACGGATGTGGACACGCTAAGCGCGTTGAATCAGCATATACTGCATGATAAGGCCGATTTCAGCATTGAAAGCAGCTACTTCTACGGCGGAACGAACGGCACGATGACCATCGACGGGTCGTATATCGAGTATACGCCGGCACTAGACTTCCACGGCACGCAGACAATCAAGTACGTGCTAAACGACGGCAACGGCGGAACCAGCACCGGCACGCTGACCATACAGGTCGGGTCACAAAACGATGCGCCGGTAGCGGTAAACGATTCGATGAGCGCGGAGGAAGACCACACGGCCTTTGTCAACGTGCTTGCGAACGATACAGACGTCGATACGGGCGACACGAAGACGTTTGTGGGCTTTACGGAGCCGACCAGCGCGCTGAAAGGAACCTTTACGACAAACGCAGACGGCGATGTATGGTTTGCGCCGGACGAAAACTACAACGGAACATTCGATATCACATATCAAATGCGCGATGCTGGCGGGCTTACGAGCGCCGCAACGCTCACCGTCACCATTACACCGGTCAACGACGCGCCCGAGGCAAACGATGCCAGCGCGGCGACCGACGAGGACATGGCAAAGAACATTGACGTGAGTAGCCTCATCGGCGATGTGGACATCGAAACGAATGACGATACGATTCAGGTCAGCGTTACGGAGGCGGGCATGCCCGCGCACGGCACCGTCAGCGTCAGCCAGACGACGATCACCTATACGCCGGACAAGGACTTCAACGGCACGGACGAGATCGTCTATACCGTCACGGATGCCGATGGCGCGAGTGACACGGGCACGATTACCGTCACCGTAAACGCGGTCAACGACGCGCCGGTTGCCGCCAACGACGCAGCGACGACGCAGGAAGACACCGCTGTTGAAATCCTTGCGCTCGAGAACGACTGGGACATCGACGCGGACGAGACGCTCAACGCAGCACCCGCTGCGGAGCTCTCCATCCTCTCTGTGGAGAACGGCGCGCACGGCACAGCCACGACGGACGGCCTGAAGATCCGCTACACGCCGAACGAAAACTACAACGGCACGGATACCATCACATATATACTCACAGACGGTCTGCTTACCGCGCAAGGGAGCGTTAGCGTCACGATCAAACAGGTCAACGACGACGTCCAGGCGGTCGATGACGAGGCGGAGACCAACGACGAAGACAAGGTCACGGTGGACGTACTTGCAAACGACTGGGATGTGGACACCGATACGCAGCGCAACGAGGACGCGCTGCACCTGCGCTCGAGCTTTGACATCATCTCGGCGAGCAAGCCTGCAAACGGAATAGTCCGGATCGTAAACGGCAAGATCGACTACACGCCGGATGACCGCTTTGCCGGACAGGACAGCTTCACCTACACGGTTTCGGACGGGCACGGCTCGACGGCGACCGCTACGGTGACCGTCACGGTACACAGCGTGAACGACCCGCCGCTGGCCACGATGAGCAAGCCCGCAGAAGGCGACCGTGCGGGCACGGGCTCGAAAGTAACGGTAATCTGGAGCGGTTTTGATATCGACGGAGACGTGCTCACCTACCGTCTAGAGTACTACGATGGCACGACGTGGCAGCTCATTTCGAATGATCTGACCGACATGACATACCTCTTTGCGATACCCGATTCGCTGGCCAGCACCGACGGCCTGAAGTTCCGGGTCAACGCAAGAGACAGCGAATTCACGAGCGACTACAGCTACTCCGGCGCGATGCGCGTGGACAAAGACGCGCCGAGAGGAACCATTGTGACCATGCGCACGGCGGACGGACGCGCCTACACGGCGGGCACATGGACAAACCAGACTGTCACCGTAAGTGCAAGCGCGGCAATCGACGCTTCTGCCGTCACCTACCATTACGACATGGATGGCGGCGAGAGCGCGGCGGGGACCGGCATGGACGTGACCGCCGGTGTGCACAACGTGAACATCAAGGCCTTGGATGAATACGGCAACACGGCCGTTGTCGGCGGCTATCTTGCCCGCGTAGACAAGCAGCAGCCCGCGATACCCGCGATTCGTGAGAGCCTTTCCGGCGCAACTGTGCTGCTGACGCTGACGCTGCAGAACGATCCGGGCGGCAGCGGAAACAGCAGACTCAACCTGCCGGACGGCTCAACGGTGAACGCAACTGGTAGCCCGACGTTCGCAACGGCGAAAAACGGAACGTATACCTTCACTCTCATCGACGTTGCCGGAAACCGCAGAACCTTCTCCTATGCGGTGAGCACGGTGGACACAAGCAATCCGTCTATCACGCTCGCGTCCGGAGATTATCGCGTCGGCACCGCGACGTCGGGTCCGATCTCAGTGACACTGACGTATACAGACGCAGAATCTGAACTTGTCGCCCGCGGCTATCAGATCGGCACGAGCGCCACTGCAGGCAGCGCGTATCGCAACTACGACGGCGCGCTGCGGCTCAGCGATCCGGGCACGTATTACATCCACGCGTATGCCAAGAACGCGTTCGGGCTGACAACGTATGAAACTTTTGGCCCGTTTGTCATCGAAACGACGACCGAACCGGTTGCTTCGCCCACGCCTGCGCCGCAACCCGGGAACGTGATTGTGACCAAAGAGGACGTGGAGGAGATTCCCGGAGACACGGTCTACATCCGCTTGCCCGGGCAGGAGTGGAACGAAACGCTCATCCTCAAAAACGTCACCCCCGGCACATATCTCGTCGAAGCGATGGATGCAGACGGAAACATCCGCACGGTTGAGGTGCGCGTCACCATGCGGGACGTGATAGCCCGCTCAATCCGCTCCGCCGGGGATAGTGTTACGACAGCCGCGATTGCGATCTCCGCTCTGGCAGCTCTCCTGCTTTTGCTGCTGCTGTTTGCGGGACACAACGTTACAATCGTTGTGGTCGGCACGCGAGGCACTTCAAAGCAAAAGCTGCGCACGCTGCGCCGCATCAAGTTGCGCAAGAAGGAACTCATCGTCAAGCTGGACGACAAGCATCTTGCGGGCGGAGAATTCTGCGATCTGAAGATTGCAAAGTCGCTCAGCAAGCAGATGCGTGGCAACACAGTCGTGGTGACCATGCGCGGCGCAGAGGTGCTCCGCGAATTGATTCCTGAGGACTTCGACGAAACGTTTCGCCGCAAGATTCAGATATAGCAAAAAACCACAGAGGCAGGAGTAAACAAACACGAACAAAAAAAACGGGGGGCTGGCGCTCAATGTCAATAAGTTAAGACAACGAACGGAGAAACATGAGAACCGAGTACGAAGTGAAACGTACCCGGTTCTTTTTTTATTGGGATGCTTTACAAGAAAAAGGTTGACAAGAAGGCAAAAATTTGCGGCGAAGCCCCTTGAAAGAAAATACTTCAAGGAGGTTTAAAGATGCGGTTTTCCGAAAGAGTACAAGGTTTAATTTGTGAGGATGAGTGTCACGATATCGGCCGCCGGGGTCTATGGCTCGTCAGTTTCGTCGATCTCAACCACGGTCAACGGAGCGACGTACTCCGGCAACTCGTTTTTGACGAATGCGCTGAGCACGGCGGGAGCGAACACAATCCGTGCGACGATCACGGACAGCTGTGGCCGAACCACAACGCTGACGGATTACGCTGTCAACGGCAGTTACCGCATCGGTGGGAGCTTGTCGAACCAGTATACCTATGATATCCGGGTCACGCTCGGCGACTATTTCGGTGAAGCGTACGGGTATACCGACTTAAGCACAGCGGAGGTCATTCTTTCCGTACGCAGCACCGGAATGTGACTAGCGGTCGGCAAGGTCACCGAAGAGGATAGCTTTGATGTCGGCTGGCCGGCGCGGTTCCGCGAGAATGTTCAGTTTGACGATGCAGTAACCTTCTCGAACATTCTATGGTTGGCGAACCTGATCTTCCCGGTTGGAAGTATCCGCATGACGATATCCGCCGCGGATGAAAGCACGTTCCTTGGCGGAACGTGGACAAGATGGGGTACAGGGCGGGTACCGGTTGGCGTGAACTCCTCCGACACGAACTTCAACTCGGTGGAGAAGACGGGCGGCGCGAACACGCACGCGCTGTCCACAGCGGAACTACCGTCGCACAATCACTCGTTCAGCGGATCCGTGACGGTCAACGCCAACGGCGCACATACGCATCAGGCATCTTCGGGAGCGTACAAGGTCGGCAGCGGCTCAGGCTCTGTTTATTTCTATATGACCAACGGCGGCAGCTCGAGCGGGCAAACGACCGGGTCTGCTGGGTCGCACAATCACACGGCGACGATTTCCGGCACCATAGGCAGCGCCGGCAGCGGTTCTGCGCACAATAACCTGCAGCCCTACATTACCTGTTATTTCTGGAAGAGAACGGCATAGGGCATGCAAGTAAAAAAGCACTCCTTACGGAGCGCCCCAAAATAGCGAAAGGCACTCAGCCGGGGGGAAGAGTGCCTTTCTAATTTGCATGGTAAATCTTGTTAGGGATTGGGACATACCGGGTAGGTAGGTTGTGTATACCATGCAAGCGTTGATGTACCTGCATCATAGCAGATCTTTCCACGAAATACCATGAAGAAACCATGAATTTATCTGATCCGAAACGGAGGAAATAATGGAATTTGCGCGCAATTTGAAGAAGGGCACGTCCGGTGAGGACGTGCTTTTTTGTAAGCAAAGGCTCTTAGAGCGTGGGTTCTATGGCGACCACATTACATCGGTCAGCAAGAAGACATTTGGTGCGGACACGTTGGAGGCTGTGAAGCGGTTTCAGGCGCAGGCCGGGCTGACCGTCGACGGGGTCATAGGGAAGGAAACGTGGGCGGCGCTGTTCGGTGACACGGCAACAGAAGCGGAGCCGATCACAAAAGATACGGTATCGGTCAAATCGACTGCGGTTTGCGCACTGGCGCTGACGCGAATCGGGGACCTGTATGTTTGGGGCGCCTCCGGCATGACCGACCTGTCAAATTCAAAGATTCAAGCTATGGATGAAGAGTTCGCGCGCGCGATCACCTTCCGAGACAACCAGTATAAAGCGGGTTTCGCCGAACTCATGGCGCATGACTGTTCCGGCTTTCTTTCTTGGCTCATGCGCGAGACAGGTATTTGGGACGATCGCAAGAATTGCGATGGGCTTTGGGCTTTGTGCACTGCTATCGCGCGCAACGAACTGATCGCTGGCGACTTTCTGTTTCGCAACAGCACCACGAATGCCGAGGATGAAACGCATGTTGGGCTTTACCTGGGGCGCGGCATGGTCATCCACGCGAAAGGTCGCGACGTTGGCGTCGTGGTGGAGGGCATCAATCAGGGCGGCAGTGGTTACTGGCATAAGTGTGGCCGTTGCAAGCTCTTGAATCAATAGAAATGGGGGAACGGAGTTGGATTATATCGGAGAGATCATATCGGGCGTGTTCGCGCTGCTGGTTGTTTGGCTTGAAGTGCGCATGACGCGTGACCGAAAACAAGCAGAAAAGAGAGCAGCAATTCGCGCAAAGGAATCGAAACTCGCCATGAAGATGCAGGATGCGAGTTTGTCACTATCGTTGGCCACCGCGATTGCTGTGGAGCGAGGTGAAACAAACGGCGAGATGAAAACTGCGCGGGAGAAGGCGAAGACCGCCCAAGAAGAATATGACGATTTTGTCCATGAGCTTGCTTCGGAGCAAGCTACATCAATCTAGGAGGAACTAAAATGAAAAAGAAACTGATTCTGACCCTGATCGTGCTCCTGTTGCTCGCGCTACCCGCAGTCGCGCTGGCAGACACTGGCGGAACTGTTGAAGCAACAGTAACCGAAATCCTGATCGAAAACGCTGTGAACATTGCTGCAGCGTTTTTTATTGCCTTGATTGGCGTGTTCGGTGCATG
>JAUYTF010000232.1 GCA_030695285.1 Eubacteriales bacterium
CACGGAAGGTGTCCGCCGCCGCCAGCATGACGCGTCTGCCCTGCTCACGATAGCTGTTTGCAAGCTTACCGATGCTGGTCGTCTTTCCCACACCGTTGACGCCGACGATGAGCAGCACCGTAGCGCCCGCGTCAACCGAAAACGGCTTTTGCGTGGTGACGGCTTTGGCAATCACTCCCGCAAGCGCTTTTTTCGCGCCCGCGCGGTCGGAGATCTTTTGTTCTTTGATAGTAACCTGTAGGTCGTCCAGCAGATGCTCGGTGACGGCGGCCCCCGCGTCCGCGAGGATCAGCGCTTCTTCGAGCTCTTCATAAAACGCTTCGTTGATGCCGTCTTTGGAGGCAAAGAGTCGCGCGAGCAGCCCCGTGCGGGTCTTGCCCAACCCTGTTTTCCATTTTTGGAACAATGGCTTTTTTTCCATGCATTACACCTTGAATTCTCTGTAACTATTTTGGAACAATGGTTTTTTCTCCATGCATTACACCTTGAATTTTCTATAACTAGTTTGGAACAATGGTTTTTTCTCCATACATTTCACCTTGAATTCTCTGTAACTAGTTTGGAACAATGGTTTTTTCTCCATACATTACACCTTGAATTCTCTCTAACTATTTTGGAACAATGGTTTCTTTCCCATATTTATTGATCCAATCGTTAAGATCATTCGTCGCTTTTTCTTCTAATTGTTTTGGTAAAATCAGCTTGCCTGTTCCGGCACGGTGGTGATGCCGTTTTCGCCAAAGCGCGCGGAGACCACCTTGCTTACTCCCTTTTCCTCCATCGAAACACCGTAAAGCGTGTCGCAGACCTCCATGCTCCCTTTTCGGTGCGTGATGAGGATGAACTGCGTCCCGTCGGAATAGCGCTTGACGTAGTCCGCAAAGCGAGAGACGTTCGCCTCGTCCAGCGCGGACTCGATCTCGTCTAGCATGCAAAACGCGGGCGGCTTGAGCTTTAGCATCGCAAACAAGAGCGCGATAGCGGTCAGCGTGCGCTCGCCGCCGGAGAGCAGCGAAAGCAGCTGCAGCTTCTTGCCCGGCGGCTGGGCGATGATGTCTATGTCGCAGCCCAGCACATCGTTTTTGTCCGCGAGGCGGAGCTCGGCCTGTCCGCCGCCAAAAAGCTCGGCAAACGTGACGGAAAAATTCTCTTGAATCAGCGCAAACTGGCGCAGGAACACGGTTTCCATCGTGCCGGTGAGTTCGACGATCAGGGTCTCGAGATCCTGCTTTGCTTTGTGCAGGTCGTCGCATTGCGTGGCGAGCTCGCTGTGCCGCTCGAACACGCTCTTATATTCTTCGATAGAGCCCAGGCTGATGTCCCCTAGCCCCTTGATCTCCTGCTTGATCTCGCTCACCCGCGCGTTGCTCATGCCAACCGCGATCTCGCGCTTGAGCGCCGCCGCGTTTTCATAGGTGAGGTCGTATTCGTTCCAGATATGATCCTGCATCGCGCCGAGTTCCATCTCGAGCTTGCTTTGCGTCATCTCCTGCTTATGGATGCGCTCGGCGAGGTCGCGCGAGCCCGTGAGCAGTTCTTCGCGCCGCGCGCGCTGCTCATAGAGCGCGGCGGATACGTTCGCACGTTCTTCCTCGAGTTTTCTCTGTGCTTCTTTTTCCACGGAGGTCAGCGCGCTGTCGTTTTCGATCTGCGCACGCATGCCGGCGAGATCCGCGTCGATTGCGGCAATATTCGCCTCATTCTCCTGAGACTCGTGCTCCAGCGCGGTCAGGCGGAAGGTCAAGTCGCGGTGCTCTGAGACAAGGCGCTTCTGCTCGGCATAGACCGCGTCGCGCTCCTTGCTCAGCGCCATACGGCGCACCTTCTGCTCGGTGAGTTCGCCTGCAATGGTTTCGCGGTTTTTGCGCAGCTCGTAGAGCTCGCCCTGCGCGCGGGTCACATCCTCGCGCGTGCTTGCGTTGCCCTGCTCAATGTCGGTCTGCTGTTCGTCCGCGCTGGTACGTTCGCGCTCAACCTCGGCAAGGTTGTCGGTAAGCTGGAGCCGTTCGTCTGCAAGCGTCTGTTCGCTCTGCTCGCTGTGTTCCACATCCCGCCGGATGATGTCCAGCTGTTCCGCCTGCTTTGCCGCAGCGATTTCGCAGGCATGCACCGCGTCCCGGAAGGAATCCACCTGAATGTCGCAGCGGAGCACATCCTGCTCACCTTTGCGCAAGGAGGCTTTCTTGTCCTCCAGCGCGGCGTCGGCCTTCTTGAGCTTTTCGCGGAGCTCCTGCAGTTCCCGCTCGCGGCTGAGCAGGTTAAAGTTGTGCTTTTGTAGGCTGCCACCGCTCATGGAACCGCCGGTGCTGATGATGTCGCCTTCGAGAGTTGCGATGTGGAACGCACCGCGCGTGCGGCTCTTGAGCGCGATGCCCGCGTCGAGGTTCTTTACGATGATCGTGCGGCAGAGCAGATAGTCCATGACGTTTTTCACGTTATCGTCGCTGTCCACCAGCTCGTTGGCCATGCCGATGCAGCCGGGCACGTCTAAAAACGCCCGCTCGTCCCGCGTGATGCGCGTGGGGTTGAGCAGCGCCATAGGCAGCAGCGTCGCGCGGCCGTAATCCTTGGCGCGGAGGTATTCGATGACGTATTTCGCGTCCTCGGCGGTCGGGGTCACGATGTTTTGCAGCGTGCTGCCCAGCGCCATGGTCACGGCGATTTCGTATTCTTTCGGCACGCGGAGCAGCTCGGCTACAACGCCGACGATGGCGCGGCCTAGCTTTGCGTCGTTGGGCGCATCCTTGAGTATGTTTTTTACGCTCGCGTAATAGCCCTCGCGCGAGCGCTGCATTTCGTCCAGCACGCGAAGGCGCGACTGAATCGATGGAATCCCCTGTTCGTCGCGCGAGATCTCCTCGCGCAGCGCGGTGAACGCGTCCAGCGTCTTTCTGCGGTTTTCAACCGAGCCGTCGAGGTCTTTTTTCGCCTGCTCCAGCCGCTGCGCTTCTTCGGCGTGCTGCTCCTGCGCGAGTTTGAGTTCTTCTAGCAAGCGTGCGGTCTCGTCCGCGCGGCGCTGCTCTTCGGCCTCTATGGCGACGAGCCGCTCGCCGATGGAGCTTTTCATCGTGTCAAAGCGTGCCGCGCTGGATTTGAAGTCCGACGCGCGGTTCATCGCCTCGATGATGCTGTTCTTCATCTCGTCGAGGGCTTCTTCGCGCGCAGTGATGTCCGTGTCAATCGCATTGAGGCGCGCTTCCGCTGATTCCATCTCCTTTTCGAGTAAGGCAAGCGCCGCCTGGCCGGACTCGTCAGCCTGCAATCCGGAGATCACCGCGCCAAGCTCGTCGATGCGCGCCTTGCTCTGCTCGCGCTCCTGCTCGATTCGTTTTTTTACGTTGAGCGCGTTTTCGCGGCGCTCGGCTAGCACATGGCTGGTGCCGACGCGCGTCTCCGCCTCTGAAACCAGCCCCATGAGCTTGTTTTGTTGCGCATTCAGCGCGGCATCCAGCGCCTTTAATTGTTCTTCCAGCGCGGCGCAGGTGGAAAGCAGCGCGGCTTCCCCGTTTTCTGCCAGATCGCGCTCCTCAGTCATCTGGCGCATGGTCTCGTTGATCTGCGTGAGCTTTTCGTGTACGCGGTCGTACTGATAGAGAAAGAGATTGACCTCCAGATCCTTCAGCTCGTCGCGCAGGCGCAAGTAGGCGCGCGCGGACGCGCTCTGCTGCTCTAGCGGAGCCAGTCTATCTGCGAGTTCTTTTAAGATATCCTCGATGCGCTCGAGGTTTTTTTCCGTGTTGTTGAGCTTTCGCTCCGCGTCCTCTTTGCGTACGCGGTAGCGCATCACGCCCGCAGCCTCCTCAAAGGCCGCGCGGCGATCCCCGCTCTTGTTGGAGAGGATCTCCTCGACCTTGCCCTGGCTGATGATGGAGTAGCCGTCCTTGCCGATGCCGGTGTCGCAAAAGAGATCGGAAATGTCGCGCAGGCGGCAGTTGTTGCGGTTGATGCAGTATTCGCTCTCGCCGGAGCGGTAGACGCGGCGCGTGATGGCAACCTCGGTAAACGGAATCTTCAAAAGCCCGTCGCTGTTGTCAAACGTCAACGTCACTTCGCTGTAAGCGAGCGCTTTTCTCAGCTGCGTGCCGTTGAAGATGACGTCCTCCATCTTACCGCCGCGCAGCGCTTTTGCGCTCTGTTCGCCGAGCACCCAGCGCACCGCGTCGGAGATATTGCTCTTTCCGCTGCCGTTGGGGCCGATGATGGCGGTGACGCCCGTTCCAAATCGAATCTCGGTTTTGCGCGCAAAGGATTTAAAGCCGTTGAGCTCCAGCTTGGTCAGTCTCATGCTTCTTCCTCCAGAACGCCGAGGCGAATCAGGGCGGCTCTTGCCGCTTCCTGCCCCGCGCTCTGTTTATTTAAGCCCATGCCCTCGCCAACTGCCTCGCCGGAAAGGCGCACACAGATGGTGAAGCGCTTCTGATGCTCCGGACCCGCCTCGTCCATGCATTCGTACTCAAGCATGCCGATGTGCCCTTTTTGCACGTGCTCCTGCAGGCGAGTTTTATAGTCTTTGTCGGTTTCGTCCACGCGCGCCTCTTCCAGCAGGCGAATCACGCGCTCTATGATTACGCGCCTCGCGTTGGTCAGTCCGCCGTCGAGATAGATCGCGCCGAGGATTGCTTCTAGCGCGTCAGAGACGATAGAGGGCTTGTTCCGCCCTCCGGTGAGTTCTTCGCCGTTGCCGAGGCGCAGATATGCGGAGATGCCAAGCGATAGCGCCGCGCTATAGAGCGCGCGCTCGCAGACCAACCGCGCGCGGTGGCGCGTCATCGCGCCCTCCTGCAATTGCGGCTGCTGCAGATATAGATGCTCGCTCACGCAAAGCTCCAGCACCGCGTCGCCAAGGAACTCGAGGCGCTCGTTGTGCGTTTGCCGCTTTCCGTCCCCTTTGACAAACGAGGTATGCGTCAGCGCCGTTTCCAGAAGGGAACGGTCGGCAAACCTGTACTCAAGGGTTTCCTCCAGCGTGGAGAGCGTGTCTTGCTGCTGCGCCATCCGGTCTTCCTTTGATCAGTGGATTTTGAGAATCAGGATAATACTATTATTTGTCAAAATTCATAAAAAAACAAGCGCTGCATATGGGCTATCGCCAAACGCTTTACAAAAAAACCCGCACCCTCTCTCAGCCTTCGGATGCGGGTAAACAAGTTATGTGTTGTTGCTTATTTCTTCTCGAGGTAGCCCACGATGTCCGCGACGGTCTGCACCTTGGGAAGCTCCTCGTCCGGGATTTCGATGTTGAACTCCTGCTCGAGGTCCATGATGAGTTCTACGATGTCGAGCGAGTCAGCCTTGAGGTCGTCGATCAGGCGGCTGGTCATGGTGATGGTGCTAGCTTCGATATCCAGTTGCTTTGCGATAATATCTCGAACTTTTTCAAAAAACATATTTATAACTCCTTTTCAATGCGTTTTTCACACATCTCATTCGCGTAGTATTCTATCGGAAACACGGGGTTCTGTCAATGCTTGCTGCACATACGCCGGGCGCGCACCCGCGCTGTGCTCTGCGGGTTTGTCACTCCGCCGCCTGTTCCTCTATGCCGAATTGCGCAATCTCTTCACCCAGCAGGCGCGTGACGTTCGAGGAGACGAGTTTTTCCGCCTGCAAAATTGCCGAGCGGAACGATTTTCCGTTGGAGCTGCCGTGCGCCTTGATCACGCCGCCGTTGACGCCGAGCAGGGGCGCGCCGCCGTATTCGGTGTGATCCAGCTTCTTTTTGAGTTGCTTGAACGCGGGCTTGCAGATGAGCGCGCCCATCTTGGTGCGAAGGCTCGACATCAGACTCTTTTTGAGCAGATCCATGATCAGCCCCGCTGCGCCTTCGGTTCCCTTGAGTATGATGTTGCCGTCAAACCCGTCGCAGACGACCACGTCAAAATCTCCACTGAGCACATCGCGCCCTTCGCAGTTTCCTGTGAAGTTCACGGGCGCGGTCTTGAGCAGCTGATGCGCTTCTTTTGTGAGCTCGTTGCCCTTTTCCTCTTCCGCGCCGTTGTTGAGTAAGCCGATGCGCGGGTTGTTCACGCCGATGACGCTCTTCATGTAAGCAGACCCCATCAGCGCGAACTGCACGAGATAGTCGCTCTTGCAGTCGGTGTTTGCGCCGCAGTCTAAAAGCAGCATGCAGGCGTCCACCGTCGGCATTATCGTCGCGAGCGCGGGTCTCTTTACGCCCTTGAGTCGTTTGATGATGAGCGTGGCACCTGTGAGCAACGCGCCCGTGCTGCCCGCGGAGAGCACGCAGTCCGCGTCTCCCGCGGCGACGGCTTCCACCGCGCGCACCATGGAGGAATCCTTCTTTTTGCGGATGGCGAGCGTCGGCTGCTCGTCGCAGCTGATCACCTGCGTGGTGGAGACGACAGAAACACGCGCGTCTTTGACCCCGAGCGCATCAAGCCCGCTTTTGATGATGGTCTCCTCGCCGTAGAGCACGAGCTCCACGTCCTTCTTGAGTTCCGGCAATACGAGCTTGACCCCTTCCAGCACCGCCTGCGGCGCGTGGTCTCCGCCCATTGCATCGATGGCAATTCTCATACTGTGTCTTCTCCCAATTCCGCGGCAATCTGTTGCCGCTGTCCCAAACCATTTCCTTCACGCCGCATAAAAAGCGATGATGAGTTCGAATGATGAAATAGTTTGCTCTTATGCAGCGCATGCGTGATTGCAACATTATACGAAAAAAATTAAAAATGCGCAACGCAAACAGGTGTTTACGTATGCTTATCCTCCGCACAGGACGTTTATCGGCAAGCAAAAAGACTTCCCGTGTGAAAAAACACGAAAAGTCCTTGTGCTCTTGCAAAACTTGCTGTCGAAGGGTTCGACATATTTCGAAGGACGGATGATCAGGCGTTCTTCTTTTCCTTCTGTTCCATGTCGACGACCAGCTTGCCGCCGTAATACCCGCACGTCTTGCATACCGTGTGGGACGGTACAAGCGAGCGGCACTGCGGGCACTCGCCTAGCTGCACTTCCGCAACTTTAAAGTTGGAAGCTCTGCGCGAATCACGCCTTGCCTTGGACGTTTTTCTCTTGGGTACTGCCATGATAATCCCTCCTATTCTTCATCTGATAGCACGTCGGGCGAAAAACCCTAGGCTTCCTGTATGGTGCAATTACATGTGGTCGCGTTTCGATCCGCACCGCAGACGGGGCATAACCCCTGACAGTCCTCCCGGCAGATGCTCGCGATGGGAAGCTCTAAAAAGAGATTGTCCATCACGGCTTTGTCGAGCAAAAGCTCGTCTCCCGTATAAGGATAGGTCTCATCGTCCAGCGATGCGCCTTCTCCTTTTACAAACCGCTCGGAAAAGGAAACATCCAGGTGATCGACAATTGGCTTCGTGCAGCGGGCGCAAACGGTATGGACAGCGCATTTCGCCTTGCCGCTCACCGTAAACCCCTTGCCGTCGTAGACATACGTTCCGCTGACCGAAACAGGTTCTGAGAACGCAATCGTACGCTCGCCAAACTCCTGCTCGGCAAACAACTCCGCCGCTTCAAACGAAAACAGCTCTCCCGTTTGCCGAATGGCGTTTGCAACTCGAATCCGCATGATCTCCACCGCCTTTGCTGCCGAGGAAATCGGCGCGAACCAATCTGCCAGCGCGCACAAAACTACCGCGCGTTTCCACGCAACCTAGAGTATTGTATCGGTTCACGTGTGTTTTGTCAAGAACTTACCTTGCCAGCTTGCGCGATTTTCGCAAGCGATACGGCATGTTTTTTGCGCCTCAGCCTCTGTCGCGCTTTGGGGGGCGCCCGCCACTGCGCGCGTTCTTTTTCCCTCCGCCGCGCGTGGCGTTCCCGCCGCGCTGCTGCGGGCGGTTCATCGCGCTCGCGCGCTGTTCGTCCGGCGAGAGATAGTCTGGCGGAACCAGACAGTTTTTGCCGCTGCCGATGAGATCCTCGCGGTCAGCCGAACGCAGCGCTTTTCGAATCAGCGGCCAGTTTCTGCGGATGTGGCATTGCATCAGCGCACGCTGCATCGCCTTTTCTTCCCGCGTTTTGACAACATAGACCGTCTGCATCGAAGCAGGATCCAGCCCCGTATGGTACATGCAGGTGGAGGCTGTGCCGGGCGTGGGGTAAAAATCCTGCACCTGCTCTGGTCTATGCCCCGTCTGCTTGAGGTATTGCGCGAGCTCAATGGCATCGTGGATGTTGCTGCCGGGATGCGAGCTGATGAGGTACGGCACGAGGTATTGCCGCATACCGAGGCTCTTGTTGATCGCTTCGTATTTCTGCACAAAACGCTCATAGACCGCGTGCGGCGGCTTATTCATATACTTGAGCACGCGGTCGGAGACGTGCTCGGGTGCGACCTTGAGCTGGCCGCTCACGTGGTGTTCAATCAACTCGCGCAAAAACGTGTCGTCGCGATCCAGCATCGCATAGTCATACCGTACGCCGCTACGCACAAATACCTTCTTTACGCGCGGCAGCTCGCGGAGCTTACGAAGGAGCGCGACATAGTCGTCCTCGGACGTGTCGAGCTGTCTGCACGGCGTAAACCCGATGCACTGACGATCCGCGCACACGCCGCTCTTGAGCTGCTTTTCGCAGGCGGGATGGCGAAAGTTTGCGGTAGGTCCTCCTACATCGTGGATATACCCCTTGAACTCCGCGTCCCATGTCAGCTTTTCCGCCTCGACCAAGATCGAAGCGTGGCTCCTGCCCGTCACGACGCGTCCCTGATGGAACGTCAACGCGCAAAAATTGCAGTTGCCGAAGCACCCGCGCGCGGACGTGATGGAAAACGAAACCTCCTCGATCGCGGGGATATACCCGCGATACATCGGATGTGGCTTGCGCGTAAACGGCAGCGCGTAGACTTCGTCCAGCTCCTTGGTCGATAGCGGCCTCGCGGGCGGGTTGCAGAGCACAAAACCCCTTTCGTGCGGCTGGAGCAGGTGTTTGCCGCGCACGGCATCCTGTTCTCTGGTCTGTGCGTTAAACGCCTCGCAGTATTTTCTTTTGTCGTTGGCGACCTCGGTGTAGGAGGGCAGCAGAACTGCGCCTTTCACATCGTCAGCGCTGTTCACGCGCACACAGGTGCCGGGGATGTCTGTGATCTCGGAGACAGGCTTACCGGACTTGAGCGCGTCCGCAACCTGTACGATCGCGCGTTCGCCCATGCCGTAGATCAGGATATCCGCGCACCCGTCATAGAGGATGCTGTGCCTCACGCGGTTATCCCAGTAATCATAGTGCGCAAATCGTCTCAGGCTCGCTTCGATGCCGCCGATGACCATCGCTACGTTCGAGTACGCCTGCTTGCAGCGGTTTGCGTATACAATCGTCGCGCGGTCAGGTCGCCTTCCGGCGATGCCTTCCTCGGTATAAGCGTCAATCGTTCTCCGCGATCCGGAGACGGAGTAATGGTTGACCATACTGTCGATGTTTCCCGAGGAGATGAGAAAAGCGAGCCTAGGTTTACCGAGCACGCGAAATGGCTCAACGCTGTGCCAGTCCGGTTGCGCAATGATGCCGACGGTATAGCCCCGGCTCTCCAGCAGGCGTGTGATGATCGCCGCGCCGAAGCTGGGATGGTCGATGTACGCATCCCCGCTGACGAAAACGAAGTCAAGTTGATCGATGCCTCTCGCGCGCATGTCCTCGCGGCTGACGGGCGGGAAAGCGTTCTTTTGTTTAGCCATTGTTATAGTTTACTTTCCGGCGGCTCTGCCGCTGTTGTCTCTGTTTGTTGTTGCACCGGTTCAACGTTGGCTGCCGGTTGCGGCTGCGTTGCGGACGCTCCCTGCAGGGGGTTATCGTAATCGAGGCTTTCGTGTTCCGCGATGTTGATCAGCAGCTCGTCCAGCCAGTTAGCTGCGGCGCTGGACATACGCTTAGCGCGCTTGTCCGCTTCTTCCGGCGTGAGCTCCTGCAGCGGAATCGCGGCTTTCGCCTCTTCGATGATCTGCGCCTTTGCGTCCTCTTCGCCCTTGACGCGGCTGACTTTCGGCGCGCGCATGGATTTGTTAGCGCCGCCGTTTCCGCGCGCGATGGAGCGGGCCGCCGTCTTTTGTTCGTCGTCCCGGGCTTGTTCTCCTTCCGGCAAAGAGGGTTTTGCCTGACTCCTGCCAGAATCGATGGCCTTTTTCATGTCCGCAAACGGAATCTTCTGTCCGCGCTCCAGTTTTTTCATCAGATATTCCATGGCGGCGAGCATCTCACGCTTTTCTGCCTCGTAGCGCTCCAGCGTCTCAATGACTTCGTCGAGAAAAACATCTACCTGCTCGATTTCATAGCCCATGAAGGAGCGAGCGAATACTTGATTGACGATTTCATCCGTGCGCATAGAATTGCCCTCCTGCCTACAGAATGTTGCTAGGCCTCAACTGACCCGGTAAAAAATTGGCACACCAACTGTCTGATGTGCCAGTGAATTCTGTTTCGTTATGCGGTAATCCTGCTCAAACCAGGTCGCCGTAGTCGTCTTCGCCGTTGCCGACGACATCATAGTTGTTCGGGGCGACGACAAATATCCCGCGTGAAATCTTGCACATGGTGCCGTTGAGCGCATAGACGGCTCCGGAAAGAAAGTCTAAGATCCGCTGCGCGGTGTCCAGCTCCAGCTCTTCCATGTTGACGATGACGGGCTTCCTGTTCTTCAGGTTGTCGATGATGCTCTGCGTGTCCTCATAGCTCACGGGATGATAAACGATCATCTTCATGCCGCCGGAGATGGGCAGATTTGCGCCGGATGTATTCTGCGCGCGCTCGCTTCTG
>JAUYTF010000234.1 GCA_030695285.1 Eubacteriales bacterium
GAGAAGCCGTTGTTGGCGGGCACGTCTCCCGCGCCGAAGCACGGGCCGCAGAAGCTGGGCTTCATGACAGCGCCCGCGCGCACGAGCTTCTCCGTCGCTTCCGCCCGCGTGAGTGCGAGGCTGACCGGCACACTGGTGGGATAGACAGAGAGTGAAAATTCGCCGTTGCCCGTGGAGCCGCCTTCAAGAATCTCGCTGGCCTCGATGATGTTGTCAAACAGTCCGCCCGCGCAGCCCGCGATGATGCCCTGATCGGCATAGACGCCGTCTGGCTTGACCTTGCTTCTAAGATCGAGCGAGACTTTCGGGAAGGTCGCATGGGCCTCCGCCTCCACCTGAGACAGCAGCTCGTCCGCCCGCACGATAAACTCGCGAATGGGGTATGCGTTGCTGGGGTGAAACGGTAGCGCGATCATGCACTCGACCTTGTCGAGCTCGATGGTGATCATGCTATCATAATACGCGCCCTCATCCGGCGTGAGTTTTGCGTACGCTTCCGGTCGCCCATGCGCACGAAAATACTCGGCAATCATGCTATCCGTCTGCCAGATGGAGCTTAGGCACGTCGTCTCCGTGGTCATCACGTCCACACCGTTTCGATAGTCCGCCGAGAGATGTCTAATCCCCGGGCCGACAAACTCCAGTATCTTGTTCTTGGCGCGGTTTTCGGCAAACGCTTCCTTCACAAGCGCAAGAGCGACGTCGTGCGGGCCAACGCCTCTACTGGGTTTGCCGGTGACGTAGCAGAGCACCACTTCGGGAGAAGCGATATCGTAAGTATTTTTTAACAGTTGCTTGACCAGCTCCGGCCCGCCTTCGCCGATGGCGAGCGTACCCAGCGCGCCATAGCGCGTGTGGCTGTCCGATCCCAGGATCATCCGCCCGCAGCCCGCGAGCTCTTCGCGCGCGTAGCTGTGGATGACGCTTAGGTTGGCTGGCACATAGATACCGCCGTATTTTTTCGCGGCGGAGAGGCCAAAGACGTGGTCGTCCTCATTGATCGTTCCGCCCACGGCGCAGAGGCTGTTGTGGCAGTTGGTCATCGCATACGGCACGGGGAATTCCGTCAAGCCGCTTGCGCGCGCGGTCTGCACGATGCCGACATAGGTGATATCGTGCGAAATCAGCGCGTCGAAACGCAGGCGCATCTTCTCCATGTCGCCGGAGGCATTGTGCGCACGCAGAATGGAATACGCGATGGTCTTTTCGCGCGCGGCGATGCCGGATTTGTCCGCAGGACGCGGCGTGCCGCCTTGCAGCGTGACCGGATGGTTGTGATAACGAATCATAGATTCCTCCTTGACGGGTAAACCGTGCGCTGAACAAACGCCGGCTTTCTAAGTCTGCCGATGAGATTGTACCATGCATCCTGCGCCAAGAAAAGCCGAAACCGTGGTTTCTTATGCGGATCTGT
The DNA here is from genome assembly GCA_030695285.1 of Eubacteriales bacterium. Taxonomy (GTDB): domain Bacteria; phylum Bacillota; class Clostridia; order Christensenellales; family CAG-138; genus UBA7703. Next base: position 1,415 of record JAUYTF010000234.1, read on the forward strand.
GTGAAAAAATCGCAAAAAATCACCTCTGCCATGCAGGATATCTTGCTCTTGACAGCCGTCATACGGACGGATATAATACACCATGTGCCGCTAAAAATCGGCACAATCCTGCGCATATGGCGGCGTAGCTCAGCTGGCTAGAGCATTCGGTTCATACCCGGAGTGTCATCTGTTCGAATCAGATCGCCGCTACCAAAAAAGCCCCGACATCGGGGCTTTTTTCTATTTCACGTCTCGCCTGATCACGTACGATAATGCGGGTTTTCTTGCCCCTTTCTTGCCAAATTCTTGCCCGATTTGAGTGGACGTTATGAAGCTGATATACTCGAACATCAAGCACTTTCATATAATTTGGTTGCGTTTTCCCGAAAGAGGTCATTAACTTATTTGACTATTGTTTCAAAAGCCGTTTAATAACCCGTCAGGATGCTATCGCTCCTACTTCATATGCCATGGG
>JAUYTF010000224.1 GCA_030695285.1 Eubacteriales bacterium
CGGCAACTATCTCGCATTCCTCGCTCAAGCGCGCGATTTCGGCGTCAAGATCTCTCATATCCGTCAGCGTCCGGCGCATGAGTTCACAATCCGCAATGACCTGCGTCTGGTTCTCCATCATCTGGCTATACGCCTGTATGAACATCCGTTGTATCGTTTCGGCGTCAAGAACGGGTGTGCTGCACTTTTTCTCGAATTTATCGTTGCATTGCCAGATTACCCTGCGGTATCGGTCCGTGGAGTGCCATACTTTGGAGCCATAATATCCGCCGCAATCAGCGCAGATCAGCTTGGATGACAGCACGCTTTTTCCGCTATATGCCCTTCCGAGCTGTTTTCGTCTGGCGATTTCAACCTGAACTTGATCCCATTCTTCCGGTATAATGATTGCCGCATGGCTGCCCTCCACATAGTACTGAGGAACCTCGCCTTCATTGGCTTTCATCTTTTTCTGCAGAAAGTCGACCGTGAATTTCTTTTGTAAAAGCGCATCGCCTTTGTACTTTTCATTGCTCAGGATGCTGTCGACCGTCGTTTTGCTCCATTTGGTGCTTCCGCCCGGCGACGGAATGTTCATCTGCTCTAGGTGTTTACAGATCCCAGCTGATGTTTTCCCGTCCAGATAGAGCCTGTAGATGAGCCTGACAACACTAGCTTCACTCTCAACAATGGCAGGACGGCTGTTCTCTCCCTTTTCGTAACCGAGGAATCGTTTGTATGGCATCTGAACCTTCCCATCGGAGAAGCGCTTCCGCTGACCCCATGTCACGTTTTCAGAAATGGACCTGCTCTCTTCCTGCGCCAGCGAGGACATTATCGTTATGAGCAGCTCGCCCTTGCCATCAAAAGAGTAAATGCCCTCTTTCTCGAAATAGCACTCAACGCCGTTTTCCTTTAACTTGCGTATGGTAACCAGGCTATCGACCGTGTTTCGTGCAAAACGGCTGACCGATTTCGTCACGATGAGGTCGAACTTGCCTGCAAGCGCGTCGGCAACCATTTCTTTGAAACCTTCACGCTTCTTTGTGTTGGTGCCAGATATCCCCTCGTCGGTATACACCTTCATGAACCTCCATTCCGGCTTCGAC
>JAUYTF010000235.1 GCA_030695285.1 Eubacteriales bacterium
GTCGAAGATGCCGAGCGTGTTGGGGTTGGTCAGCATGAGGCCCGCCGTGTCCGCGCCCGCCGCCGCGCAAAGTGCGGCTAAATCGACCGTTCCGTCCGGTGCGGAGGGAATATTGACCACCGTAAAGCCCGCCATACTCGCGGTTGCGGGGTTTGTCCCGTGCGCGGAGTCCGGCACGATGATTTTCTTTCTGCCGCAGTCGCCGCGCTGTTCGTGATAGCGCTTGATGAGCAAGAGCCCCAGAAACTCCCCATGCGCGCCCGCCGCGGGCTGGAAGGTCATCTCGTCCATGCCGACCAGCTGGCAGAGCAGCTCTTTTGCGCCGACGAGCATCTCGATTGCACCCTGCGCACTCTCCACCGGTTGCAGCGGATGAATCTCGCGGAAGCCTTCCAGCGCGGCCGCCTGCTCGTTGACCGCAGGGTTGTATTTCATGGTGCAGGAGCCCAGCGGATAGAATCCATCGTTCACGCCGTAGACCTGCTGCTCCAGCTCGGAATAATGACGGCTCACGTCTGTTTCGCTGAGTTCCGGCAGGCGCAAGGGCGATTTGCGCAGCAATGCGTCGGAGATGCTTGCGCTCGGCACAGTGGTTTTGGGGATCGTGACACCGTGACGACCGTCAACGCTTCGTTCAAACGAGAGCTTCATGCTGCCACCGCCTTTCTCAGCGTCTCGATCAAAAGATCGATCTGCGCCTTTGTGTTGCGCTCCGTTGCGCACCAGAGGATACCGCCCTCAATTGGCAGCCCGCCAAGGATGCCTTCGTTTTCGAGCGCTTTGAGCAATAGCGCTGCATTTGCTGGCGCTTTGGTTACAAACTCATGAAAGAACGGGACAGCGGGGTAATCAAGCGCAAAGCCGTTGATCTTGCTCAATTCATCTGCCAGATAATGCGCGTTGTCATAGCACGCGCGGGCGACTTCCGCCATACCCTGCGGCCCCATGGCAGAGCAATAGGCTGCGGCGGTCAGCGCGCAGAGCGCCTGATTGGAGCAGATGTTGCTGCTCGCTTTTTCGCGGCGGATGTGCTGCTCGCGCGCTTGCAGCGTCAAAACAAAGCAGCGCCTGCCCGCGGCGTCCGTGGTCTGCCCGACGATTCTGCCCGGCAGCTTTCGCACCAATTCTTTTTTACAGGCCATAAATCCGAGATAGGGACCACCGAAGCTCAGCGGAATGCCGAGCGGCTGCCCGTCGCCAATGGCGACATCCGCGCCACTTTCGCCGGGGCTCTTTAGCAACGCCATGGCGGTGGGATTCATGCTCACGACGACCTTTGCGCCCGCGGCGTGGACAAGCTCCGCAATAGCGGGTACGTCCTCAATCACGCCATAGTAGTTTGGCGATTGGAGAATCAGGCTCGCAACGCCCGCGCGAAGCGCAGCTTTCAGCGCATCCAGATCGAGCCTGCCGCCCTTGTTCGGCACGATGGCAACTTCCGCGTCCGCACCAAAGCTATAGGTCTGCACGGTTTCGATCGATTCGGGATTGAGTCCCGCGGCAAGCAGGGTGACGTTGCGGTTGCGCTCTCGGCACATGGCGGCGGCTTCCGCAGCGGCGGTGGCTCCGTCATAGACGGAGGCGTTGGCAGCATCCATGCCGGTGAACTCGCAAAGCATGGTTTGGTATTCAAATATCGTCTGCAAGATGCCTTGGCTGATCTCCGGCTGATAGGGTGTATACGCGGTGACGAACGCTTCCTTGGCGGAAACACGGCTCACCACGGCGGGGATGTGGTGCCAGTAAGCCCCCGCGCCGCGGAATATCGCATCAAACACGCGGTTCTTCTTCGCGAGATGCTTCATCTGCTCCAGCGCTTCAAATTCTGAAACGCCCGCTGGCATGCTGGCTGTCGCATCGGCGGCCTGCTTTCGCAGGTCGGCAGGGATATCCGCGTAGAGTTTTTCAATGGTTTGAACGCCGACGACGTCCATCATCTCGCGCCGCTGCGCATCGGTTGACGGCAGAAAATTGCCCAAAGCAATCCCTCCTTAAATCCTATTTGTGTTTTCGTATGTCTCTACGGCAAACAACCTCCCCGTAGGGGGGAGGCTGTTATGATTATACCTGTGCACAGAAGGCTTCGTAGGCAGCGGCATCCATGAGTTCGGCAAAGACGGTGACGTTGTTCACCTCGACCAGCCATGCGCCGTAGGGATCGGCATTGATGCTTTCCGGCGCGCCGGAGAGTGTTTCGTTGGCGGCGGTCACGGTGCCGGAGACGGGGCTTAATACCTCGGACACGGCCTTGACGCTCTCGATGTCACCTAGGGAGGCTTCGGCGGTGATCGCGTCGCCCGGTTGCGGCAGGTCGATAAAGACGATGTCGCCCAGCGCGCTTTGCGCAAAGTCGCTGAGTCCCACGCGGTAGGTTCCGTTGCCAAGATCGAGCAGCCACTCGTGAGAACCTGTGTACTTGCGGTCGTTTTGCAGTGTCATAAGAATCTCCTCCATTAAAATAAGATGGGACTTTTTTGCAGACTGGTTTGCCGACTCTACGGTGTTTATCAATAACCAAAACAAAAAAAGCAGACTGGTTTGCCGTCTCTGCGGCATTTCTCAAGAACCAAAACAAAAAAGTAGTCTGGTTTGCCGTCTCTCTGGCATTTCTCAAGAACCAAAACAAAAAAGTAGTCTGGTTTGCCGTCTCTCCGGCATTTCTCAAGAACCAAAACAAAAAAACAGGACGCGCGAACAAAGTCGCGCGCCCCGTATTTGAACCTGAAAGATTCTTCCGCAATGCTGTTTCGTTTGGAGTTGCGGAATTGCCTCGTCGGTGCCGGAATAAACCGGCTTTCCGAAGCTTCGTCGGGTATCGGTCCTTTTGCCTGAGAGTTTCTTGCGCTTTCCCCTTCGGCTCTACCTGTTTGGTAGTCTCTCCCGATACCGTCATCCGAATATTTAATTTTTACGTGGTAAGTGTATCGTATTGCAAGTAGGGCTGTCAATGGGAAAGACGAACTAACACTTCTGCTTTATCATGCCTATAATTATGCTACTGATCAATCGCAAACTAATCTTGCAGCGTCGAACCCCTTTTCATGCTTTCTATGAACTAATAAAAATCAATAATCCAAGGGGTTTTCTTGTACTTTCCTTCGCCCCCTTCATTATCAGCCTTCTTTACTTGATTGGTTAAAATTAGTATGTGGGTTGTTGAGTACAAAATCATGTAACTCGTGGAAATTACTAGCTTTAGCCAAGTTGAAAGTCCCATTAGACGATCAACTAAGAACACCACCGGAGCGGAAGTAATTATAATGAAAAAAACTATAATCATATTCCCCATTCTATTAAGCGTATGTTTTTTTACATCTTTTGAGTAATTCATCCGTTCCCTCAATTTCTCTGAAACGTCAGCGGCGGAGCCATTAACGTCCTCTTGCATTAAAAGAGATGAAACCGCTCTAGCACATGATAGATAACGAATAATCCAGCATCGGTAGTCAATAGTTGCTCTAATGCATAAAAAGCCAATAAACAGCATCGCCCCAAATAAGCTATACAAGATTATTTCAGATATAGGTTTTTCGCCATTTAGTAATCCAACATACGCTGCAAATAATGCAAGATATATTGTGATCATGCTGTTTCTCATCTTCGCCTGTTCTCTTGCGTGTTCATTACATTCTTGGTAAATAGATAACAACATGCTTTCTCTGCAGGTGTTCTGTTCCATAAGTATGTTCCTTTCTATCGAACTGTTCTATCGCACAAAGACCTCCGGCTTTCGCCGGAGGCCCTGATTGCATTATTCCGTTATTCAGAAATCTGCTTACTCTTCTTGCCGAAGATCTCGCGCCGGAAGAGGATAACGTTCATCACAATGAAGAGAACGGCGAGAGCCGCGAGCGTGACCCATGTGTTGGTCAGGTTGCTCGTGGCGGGGTTTGCGGTAAGTCCGATGGGTGCATAACCAAGCAGCAGCAGCATCGGGAAGCCAAACACGATTGCCCAGAGCTGCTGGTAGACGAGGTTATTCGCGGCGGGCGTTTTAAAGAGCGGGTCGATCTCGCGCAGGAGGATTACGCCTGTGCTCGCCGTTCCCGTGAGCATACCGTAGAGCGAAAGGAACGCCTCATGCGGATACTCCGGATAGAGCCGCTTGCTGATGAAAGCAAGCTGGAGATAGGTCGCAACCGCGCCGACGATGCAGACGGCGAGCAGCGGAAGAATGAACTCCCGATGGGAGAACGCCGTGAGATTGATTGCCGCAATGCTGGCAACCACCATCAGATCAAACATGACGCCGGAGACACGTGCGAGCATGAAGTTGTTGAGATATTGCCTGCGTCCGCGGTCGGTCAGCCCCTTGAGCACATTGCGTACGAGGATTGCCATCACGGTACCGATCAGGAAGTTAAAGCCCCAGATGAGCGGCTTGACGGTGCTCGTAAAGAAGCCGCCGAGTGAGTCGAGCCCGATGGAGATGAGATACATCACCCCGTATGCCGCCATGTAGGTCAGCACAACAAGGCCGATCTGAACGGTGAGCTTATCCAGCGACTCGGAAAGCGGAATTTCGCCCTTGTCGGAGATGGATTCAGTGGTGAGGCTCTCCTCTTCATCGGTGCTTTGCAAGAGGGGGTTGACCAATCCCTTCTTCTTGATGCGGTGCAGATAGATCACGCCGCCAAGCCCTGCGGAGACAAAGCCCATCGCGGCGACGGTGAGACCGAAGCTGCCACCGAAGCGAAACGGCGCATAGGCCGTCGCCGTCTCGTAAATATGCCCCCAGTTATACGCCTGTCCCGGGCCCTGTCCGAATCCCATGGGCAGCAGCAATCCGGAAGCCGGCCAGCTGCCCAGCAGAAAGAAGAACCCGATTGTGATGGAAAGACCGAGGATGCCCTGCAGCAAATAGGAGGAAACGGTGGTTACGCCTGCGTCAAACACGGCTGTGTTGCTTTTCTTCGTTTTCTCGCGCTTGGAGGAGCGCAGCGCCATGGCGACAAAGCCGAGACCGAGGCCATGATAGGTCAGCGTCTCCATCGTCACCTTGCTGAAGAGTGCGTCCCCCGTAATTTTTTCATAAACGATGTTGGCGATTAGAATCAGAAAACCGCCCATAACCGAGCTTGGGATGAGAGACTGCCTGAGAGGTTTGATCAGCCTGCGCAGCATGTTTGCCGTAAGCATTGCAATGAGCAGAATGGTCAGTTCGATCATCAGCGACCATACGCCCGCGTCCCAGAAATTGTGCCCTGTTGTCATGATCGTGGCTCCTTATATAAAAAGTATCGAAAGAAGGCATTGCCAGTTTCGGGATTTTCGCGGAAACTCGCTGCACAGCGTTCGGTGAAACGACCCGCATGCAATCAATATACCACTCCGTCGTGCGCTTGGCAAATCAAGGTTTTTTGACAGTTTGCCACATTCTGTTCATCATCTGCGCCGATTCGATATTATTTATTCGCGCTTTCCGCTCGTAACGATGAACCATGATCACCTGATCCGCATTGCGGATGTGAATTTTTTGCGGCGGCCCGCATTGCGGTGCACAATCCTTTTCATCCGGCGCAGCGCGATTTTCCGTCCGAAATCCAGCAATTGCATATTGTTCCACCCAATATCGTGTGAAAATCCGTTTTTCATGTCCTTTTATGCATTCCTTTTCATAAACATTCGCTGCACATATCAGACGTAAGGCTCGCATTTTTCACAATGTTGCCAAGCGTGCCAAAGTCACACAAAACTGGCGCTTTTTCGGGTTGCAATACGAGTTTTCCTATGTTAATATTGTTTGATACTGGCGTATTATGCCAATTTCATGAAAACTGTTCGATCGATACACTGTTGGAGGAGTACATGGCAACCATTGAAAAACTCGAGAACAACCGCGCAAAGCTAACGATTTCCGTTTCGCCTGAGGCGTTCGGCGCAGCTGTACAGAAAGCTTATCAGAAAACCGCAAGCCGCTACAACGTGCCGGGCTTTCGCAAGGGCAAAGCCCCGCGTAAAGTCATAGAAAGCATGTATGGCGAGAGCTCCTTCTACGAAGAAGCGTTTGAGCTCGTCTGGGGCGAGGCGTATGACGCAGCGCTGGCTGAGCAAAAGCTCACCGCCGTGGATAAGCCTTCTTTGGATATCACCACCATCGGCGCGGACGGCGTCGTCTTCACCGCCGAGGTGCAGTTAAAGCCCGAGGTCACCCTGGGCGCTTACAAGAAGCTCGAAGTGCCGGAACCCGATTTCGCCGTCAAGGACGAAGAGGTGATGGCCGAGATCGAGAAGGAGCGCGAAAAGAGCGCGCGCTTCATCGAAGTGGATCGCGCCGTGGAAAACGGCGATCGCGTGATTTTAGATTACTCCGGCAGCGTGAACGGCGAGAAGTTTGACGGCGGCACAGCGGAAGATCATCTGCTCGTCATCGGCTCCGGCTCGTTTATCCCCGGTTTTGAAGAGCAGCTCGTCGGCCTCAAGGCGGGCGAAGAGAAGGACATCAACGTCAAGTTCCCGGAGGAGTATTCCGCTCCTCTGGCCGGAAAAGACGCCGTGTTTGCCATCAAGCTCAAGGCGGTTCAGGTCAAGGAGCTGCCCGCGCTGGACGACGAGTTTGCAAAGGACATCTCGGATTTTGACACCCTCGACGCGCTCAAGGCGGACAAAAAAGCCAAGATGGACGAAAAGGCCGCGAAAAACCGACAGAGCGCGATTGAGAACATCGCCCTGCAAAAGGCTGCGGACAACGCCATCGTGACGCTTCCGGACGTGATGGTCGAGCGGCAGATCAACCACATGCTGCGCGACATCTCCTATCAGCTCAGCAGAAGCGGTCTTTCGCTGGAAGACTATGTGAAGTACACCGGAACCGACATGAACGGACTCAAGGAAAGCTACCGCGCAGAGGCGACCGCCCGCGTGAAGATGCAGCTGGTTATCGAAGCCATCGGCGAAAAAGAAGGCGTCGCCTGCACGGACGACGACATGAAAGCCATCATCGCGGAGTATGCTGACGGCAGCGGCAAGAGCGCGGAAGAATTTGAAAAAACGCTCAAGGACGACGACCGTGAATACCTCAGCGATAACGTGCTGGCGCGAAAAGCCGTCAAGATCGTGACCGACAGCGTCGTGCTCGTCAAGGACGACGCCGCGAAAAAGCCAGCCAAGAAGCCCGCAAAGAAAGCCGAACCGAAGGAGTAACACTTTTTACGATTCGATCATTAGCCGCAAAATAGGCCGAACCGAAAGAGTATCCCTTCTCTGTTTGCTGAATAAAGACACCCATTTCCCCGCTAAAGGAGGGACCCCGCATGAACCTCATCCCAATGGTCATCGAGCAGACCAGCCACGGCGAACGCAGCTATGACATCTACAGCCGCCTGCTCAAAGACCGCATCATCTTCATCGGCGGCTCGATCGACGACGAAATCGCCAACAGCGTCGTCGCACAGCTGCTCTTTCTAGAGGGCGACGACCCCGATAAAGACATCAACCTCTACATCAATTCGCCCGGCGTCTCCGTAAGTGCGGGCCTTGCCATCTACGATACTATGCCGTACATCAAGTGCGAAGTATCCACCATCTGCGTAGGCCTCGCCGCCTCCATGGGCGCATTCCTGCTCGCGGCGGGCGCAAAAGGCAAGCGCAAAGCGCTGCCCAACGCCGAGATCATGATCCACCAGGTCAGCGGCGGCGCGCGTGGGCAGGCGACGGATATCAACATCCAAGCCGAGCAGATTCTCAAGCTCAAGAAGCGGCTCAACGAGATCCTCTCGGAGCGCACCGGCCAAAGCGTCGAGCGCGTCACGCGGGATACGGAGCGGGACAATTACATGAGCGCTGATGAGGCGCGTGCCTACGGATTGATCGATGAGGTCTTTCCGCCGCGCAGATAACCCGGAAAGGGGTAGAATATGACAAAAGTTGAAGATTCGTCCGTTGTGCACTGTTCGTTTTGCGGCAAGGCACAGGAGGACGTTCACCGCATCATCGCGGGGCCCGGCGTGAATATCTGCAACGAGTGCGTCGAGCTTTGCCGCGAGATCATCGAGGAGGATGTAGAGGCCGAACCCATCGACCTGACGAACATCCCCAAACCGCAGGAGATCGTCGCCCAGCTCAACCAGTACGTCATCGGCCAGGATATGGCAAAGCGCGCGCTGGCGGTTGCGGTGTATAACCATTATAAGCGCATCCACACGCCCGCGAAGAAGGACGACGAGATCGAGCTGCAAAAGAGCAACATCATCATGCTAGGGCCCACGGGCAGCGGCAAGACCATGCTCGCGCAGACGCTCGCGCGCATCCTTAGCGTGCCCTTTGCCGTTGCGGATGCAACCAGCCTCACCGAGGCGGGCTATGTCGGCGAAGACGTAGAAAACATCCTGCTCAAGCTCATTCAATCGGCGGATTACGACGTGGAGAAGGCCAGCAAGGGCATCATCTACATCGATGAGATCGACAAGATCGCCAGAAAAGGCGAAAACGTCTCCATCACGCGGGATGTCTCCGGCGAGGGCGTGCAGCAGGCGCTGCTCAAGATCCTCGAAGGCACCGTCGCCTCCGTTCCCCCGCAGGGCGGACGCAAGCACCCGCATCAGGAGTTCATCCAGATCGACACGACGAACATCCTCTTCGTCTGCGGCGGCGCGTTTTCGGGCGTCGACAAGATCATTGAAAAGCGCATCGGTCACAAGATTTTGGGATTTGGCGCTGAGATCACGAGCGCCGTGCAAAAGGACATCGGCGAGACGCTCAAGAGTATCCTGCCGGAAGACCTATTGAAGTTTGGCCTGATTCCGGAGTTTGTCGGGCGTATGCCGATCATCGTCACGCTCGAAAACCTCGACGAGAACGCGCTCATGCGCATCCTCACCGAGCCGAAGAACGCGCTGATGAAGCAGTATCAGCGGTTGTTTGAGATGGACGGCGTCGAGCTGAGCTTTGATGAGGAAGCACTCCGTGCCGTGGCGAAGAAAGCCATCGAGCGCAAAACCGGCGCGCGCGGCTTGCGCGCCATCCTAGAAGACGTGATGCTGGACATCATGTTCGACATCCCCTCTCGCGATGACATCGGCTTTTGCCGCATCACCAAGGACGTGATTGACAAGGTCTGTCCCCCGTTGCTCGTAGAGAGCACGGGCGAAAAGAAGGCCTCCGTCAAAAAACCCAAGCAGTCGGCATAACGAGAGCAACTCAATAGAGCGGAACCTGACGGTTCCGCTCTATTTATGCGTGGTTTCATACGTTTTAATGAAGTCATTGCCTGTAGCAATGCATATACAAGCAAAATTACCACGAATGGTAAATACGGAATTTCGTCAAATCCTATGGTTTCTATTTTACCCCGCAGGGTAACCTCCCCCGCAGGCGGCAAAATCCTTTACAGCTTTCCTTGCACCGTGACGGTGGTAAACGTGCGCAGCGTGTGCTGCATGCGCTCCTGCTTGAGTAGCGGCAAGACGTTTCGGACGATATCCATGCGCGTGATCCCCGTGAGCTCCATGAGCATCTCGGAAGCTTCGCGCATGCTTGGTTTTTCGTCGAATACGACTTTTAGCGTATCCTCCCCTGTGAGCATGATCTGGATCAATCGCGTAAACGGCGTCTCGATGAAATGAGACACGATGTTCAGCGAGAGTTCTCCCGTCTCCGAAACCTCCGTCTGCACGGCAAATCTTGCCTCAAACACGTCCCCCTGCTGCGAAATCGTAGCCGCGGTATAGCCGCTCTCGGAAAGGGCGAAGCGGTGGGTATATTCTCCCTCCACCATCTCAACGGAAAGCTGCCCGTCCTCCGCGCGGGAAAAGACGATCTGCCTCAATCCCGTAGCGAAGTTGTTGTGCACGCTTTGCAGGATAAACGGCATCAGCCCACCGATGTTCGCGTCAAACGAGTAGACGCGCCCGTTGAGCTTCGCGGTCAGCTCCTCCAGAGGAACGCTCTTTCGCTCGCCGAAATAGAACGGCGGCCGATTTCTCGCGCTCAGCGTTGAGAGTGTGGTCTTGAGTGCCTCCGCCCCGCGCGGGTCACGCGGCAGGGGTTTGTCGCCGACACCGTCAAACGCGGTGGTGACATAGTCCAGCACGCCGCCCTGCGCAAAGAGGCGCGAGGTACCGGAGAACAGAACCACGATGGCGTTGAGATCCGGAAGTGCGAGCATGTACTGCCCGAATGCGCCGTTGAAGAGAAAAGCGCCTTTTCGCGCGGTCATCCAGATCTGGTGGCCGTAACCATAAATGATCTCCCCGTGCGGGGTGTCGATCTGTGGACGCGTCGCCTCCTCGATCCACTTCTCGCTGATGAGCCTCTTTTCGCCCCAAAATGTACGCCAGACACCCTTATTGAGATAGAGTTGGCCGATTTTTGCGACGCTCTCGGGTGTGAGCGAAAGCCCCCAGCCGCCCTTTTCGGTGCCGTTGGGGCAGGTTTCCCAATAGTAGGATTCGATGCCAAGCGGTTGATACAGGCGGGGCTTGAGATAGTCCGTCAGCGTCTCGCCCGTCTTTCTGCGCACGATGGCGGCGAGCATATAGGTGTTCATGGAGTTGTAGTCAAACGCGCTGCCAGGCTCAAACTTCACTGGCGCGTGCAGAAAGTCCCGCTCCCAGTCGGTGCCCATCGCAGAGCCGGCTTCGTTAAAATAGGTGCCCGTGCTCATGTTCAGCAGCATGCTAACAGTCATCTTCCGCGCCGGATGCGTCTCGCTCTCCGGTGCTTTGTCAACGAAGATATCGCAGAGCCGCTCGTCGAGATCCAGCAGCCCTTTGTCCGTCAGCATGCCGACGGCAGTTGCGGTGATGCTCTTGCTCAGCGAATACAGCTGGTGCGGCAAGCGGCTGTCATACGGCGCCCAGCTCGCCTCGGCAATCACTTTTCCGTTGCGTAAAATCATGACCTCGTGCGCCATCACCGCCGCGTCCGCATGGATGGTGTCCATCAACGCGTTGATCGCGACGGAGGAGATGCCCTCCCGCTCCGGCGTGCTACGCAAAAGCGGCTTTGTCTCTGCTTGCGGCAGAAATGCGGGTTTCTGCGGGCTGTGCGAATACGGATAAAGATGCTGGGTATCCTGCGTGAGAAACTTCCAGATCATATCCATCGCGCGCTTTTGCAGCGTTAAGTCTACTTTATCCAGCTCCTTGCGGAAAAGCCCGCGCTTTCTGCGCAGCTGCGCACGCTCCATACCCGCGAGCATTTCATACCGCGCGTTGACGCGTGCAATCACCGTATCCCAGGAAACGGGCGCCATCGCGCGGGCCTGCTTTCGCATCTTCTCCTGCGCTGCCGGGTCGCTAAGATACGCAGCGATTGCGTCTGCCATACTCTCCGTCGTGTCGCCGCAGGTGAGTCCGTTCACGCCGTCAGTGATCAGCTCGCCCGCTATGCTGCCCGCGATGACAAGCGACGGCGTGCCTTGCACCGCAGCCTCGCGCACGACAAGCCCCGCGCTGATGCGCTGCATGGGAAATAGACATAGCGTGCTCTCGGCATACAGGCCGCTCAGCAGCGCTTCATCCGCAATCTGCCCCAGAAAGCGCACCGTACCGAGAAGCCCCAGCTCCCGCGCAAGACTGCGCGCGTGCTTCTCCTCCGACCCGCTGCCCGCGATGAGCAGCTGAAATTCCATATCCCTTTGGCGCAGCAGCGCCGCAGCCTCAAAAACGCGCGTTAAATTCTTCTGCTGGTCGAGACTGCCCGCAAACAGCAGCGCGGGCGATTGGGAGAGGTGAAACGCCTCCCGCGCGCGGTTTCTCGTCTCCGCGTCCGCCTCGTCGAGTTCGGTGCCGTTGTCAAACACCTCGATGTTCCCTTCAAACCCGCGTTCGTAAAGAAACGACCGCACCTCCTCGCTGACGACCCAGATCTCGTCGCAGCGGCTGAAAAAATCGAATGCGAAAAACTTGGAGAGCTGCTTCTGCCGCTCATCCTTTTGCCCCGTGAGATACTCACGGATATATTTGGTATGGAAGGTGCCAACCAGTGGCACATGGTGTTTGTCCGCAAGGCGCACCGCTTCCATGCCCGCCGAGCCGGGGCTGTGTGTATGCACGACGTCAAACGTGTGCGCGTTGACGCGCGCGAGATAATGCATGTCCAGCGTCGCGCCCGTCGCGCGGTGCTGCGACCCGCCGGGCATGTTCAGCGAGATAAAGTCCAGTATTTCATACGCCATTTTTCCGCGGTAGCCCTGCGTGACGAGCGGGGTGATCACGTAAACCTCCTGCCCGAGCGCGCTCAATTCGCGCGCGTAGGCATGCGCCAAGCGGCTTACACCGTCAACAATGGGATAGAACTGATCCGAACACTGCGCAATCTTCAGCATGAAATTCATTCCTCCGCCTTCATTCTAGCATATCGTTTGTACGTTCGCCACATGCGCAATTTTGCCACGCACAATTCTTTACGCGACAAATGTCTTACGATATAATGAAGCATTGATCAATTTACGGGGGGAATATTGAAATGGAAGCTCCATCCGAACGGCAGCAGACGCTATCGGAATTCTTCGCGCCGGGTAAAGCGCGCCGTGTTTGGCAAATCATCCTCGCGGTGCTCACCAGCCTGATGGTTATCGGCGCGGCATACGAGTTCACTAAACCGAAGCCGGAACCGGCGCGCATGACGCACGCATCCAGCGACGACACTTACTCATATGTCGATGTAGTGCTCCTTTCCGATTGGGTTTATCAGGTTTCCGGAGACGAGAACTACACCTTCTACGAGACGATGGATCCCGACGGCAACTGGCTCCTCGTTTCATTGAACGAGAAGACCTTTCAACCGCTCCGGTCCCATGTGGACGCCTATAACGCATACTTCACGGATGACTACATGAACTATTCCTATCCTGAGCCCACGCGGCTCAGCGGTATGCCCTCCTACATCAGCTATGACGACATCTCAGAGTTATGCGAATACTATGGTGTGACGTTTACGGAGTTTGACGAAATCTTCGGCGGATACTACCTCAACGAGGGGGCGAGCAATGCGGACGTAAACGCCGTGCTTTACCTCATCGGCACCGTCATCTTCGGCCTGTTTCTCCTCGCAATTGTGCTGCAGACCTCAGCCGTGCAGCGCAATTACAGAAAAAGCGAACAGCGCCTCTATGAGCTCGGCAAACTGGACGAAGCGGAAACGGAGTTTTCCGCGCCGGAGAGCGTCTTTATTCCGAAACCCCGGCTCATACTCTCGAAACAGTTTGTCTACTGCGGCTCCAGTGGCTGGGTGCTGCAGTATACGGACATCGGCTGGACCTATCTGCGCACGCAGCACAGCTATGGCGTAGCCGTCGGTAAGCAGATCATAGCGGGGCTCGCCGATGGCAAGACGGTCGTGCTGGCGGCGCAGTCTGTCAACGACGCCGTGCTCACAGACACAGCGCAAGCCATCTACACGGCAAACCCGAACTGCCTGATCGGCTATTCGTTTGACAACATCAAGCTTTATCACCAGCGGGTGAAGGAATACAAGCAAAACCACCCGAAATAGAAATGGGATGCCTGCCAGGAGACGGCCTCGCGCCGTCTCTTTTTTTGTCAAATTTCTATTCGAGTTCACGTTGTGTTAACACCAGTTCCATTAACTCGTGTTGATTTGTAGGCAG